>NZ_JAYRCW010000010.1:0-41519 GCF_041909755.1 Sandaracinobacter sp. | reverse complement strand
GGCGAGCGGGTCACCTTCCGGCATTGCCAGGTAGACGGGTTCTTCCCAAAGATGGGTGATGGCATAGCCCTGCCCAGGCGAAGCCTCGGCTACAACACCGATATCCAACTGCCCGCGCCGCACGGCCGCGATGAGGTCAGGCGTGCTCGCTTCGCTGAAGCGCAGGCGGGTGCCCGGCCTGTCCCACCGAAAGGCGCCGAAGAGTTCCGGCAGGAACCCCATGGTCAGTGGCCCGAAGACGCCAACCGTGAGATATCGCCCTTTCGCCGCCCCGGTCCGCGCGCGTGCGAGTGCCGAACCGATCTGATGTGCGCCGGGGCTGGCTTGGTGCAGAAACTGCTTGCCGATCTCCGTGAGGTCGACGCCAGCGCTGTGACGGCGGAACAGCTTGGCACCGATCTCATCCTCGACATCACGGATGCGCCGGCTGATCGCCGACTGCTCGACGCCGAGGTCCTGAGCCGCGCGCCGGAAGCTGCCGCTCTCAGCCGCGGCCATGATGTAACGCACATGGCGTAGCTCGATCTTCGATCTCGGCACGATGGTTCCCCATTATGCAAAGGTCTTTGCAAACGTCGCCCCGTCAGCCCCCGAGAACTGTTCCGATCAGATTATGGGTCTTCTGCGTCTCCTCGCTACCGCCGCCAACGAAATCCTTAAGTGTCACACATTCGACTGTTCCTACGTCGCTAGCGGACTTCTGGATCGCATTTCGCCGGTGCAAGCAGTAAATGGTGCGTGATCTGAACAGAGCAATTACGGCGCGGAACGGGTGCGGCGAGTCGTGCAGATTCTGTGGGCTGACGGATGTCCCGCCGAGCTTTCAGGACTGAATTTGACCCGCCGATTTCTACGCCAGAGCCCGAGATTGCCGCACGCCACTCGGAAGGGACTTCCGGGATCGGCACCTATCGTTCTCAATCGCCAGCGACCGCCGCGAAGGAGAGCCAACATGGGTCAGAGCGAGCTTCTGGAGATCAGGAAGACCATCAGGCGGCACCAGCTGCGCGAGATGGTGCCCCTGGCCGACAGCACAATCTACGAGATGGAGCAGCGCGGCGAATTTCCACGCCGCTTCGCGCTGTCGCCGCGCTGCATCGTCTGGGATCTCGCCGAGGTCCACGCCTGGTTGCTGGCGCGGCGCGCGAAGCCGATCCAGCGCGCGCAGCACCCCGACGTGACGAAGCGCAAGTCCCGCCCGGTCAAAGCGCAGGATCGAGCGCGATAGGCGGCATGACTGTCGGCAGCAGCGTCGGAACATACTTCCGGCCCTCGACCCACGCATCGACGGTGTCGGCCCATTCCTGCATCATGTGGCGACGCTGAACCTCGTATTCCGCCTTGTTGTAGACGCCGCGAGATGAACGCCCGTCCTCGTGCGCCAGGCACTTTTCGATCCAGTCGCGGTTGAAGCCCAGCTCATTGAGCAGCGTCGAGCCCGTGCGGCGCAGGTCATGCACGGTGAACGGCTCCAGTGGCAGCCCCTCCTTCTTGGCCTGTTCGACGACAGCGTAGGTGACCCGGTTGAAGGTCGCCCGCGACATCGGCGCATCCGCATCGTAGCGGGACGGCAGCAGATACCTTGAATTGCCGGCGCAGGTCTTGAGCGCGATCATGATGTCGAGGGTCTGCCGGCACAGGTAGACATTGTGAGGCTTCGACCGCTTCATGCGCTCCTTCGGGATCGTCCAGACGGCGTTTTCGAAATCCACCTCATCCCAGACCGCGTCCTGCAGCTCGCTCTTCCGGACCATGGTGAGGAGGTAGAGCTTCATGCCGAGACGGATCGTCGGCAGCGTCGCGACATGCTCGAGCTGCTTGAGCATGATGCGGATCTCGGTCGGCGACAGCGCCCTGTCCTTCGGCGTGAAGGTGGCGATCGAAGCAGGACCAACGTCATCGGCCGGGTTCGCGACCTTTTCGCCGTGGAGAATGGCGAACGCGTAGATTTGCTTCAGGATATCCCGCACATGGATGGCCGTCGCCGGCGCACCACGTTCCACGATCTTGGCGCAGTGGGCACGCAGGTCATCAGGCGTGATCTCGGTCAGCAAACGGTTCCGCCAGACGGGCTTGAGTTCACGCTCGAAGATGGCGCGGCGCATGGCGCGCGTGCTGTCGGCCATGGGCGCGCCCGTCAGCCACTTCTCGCCGAACTCGCCGAAGCTCTTGGCCTCCTTGATCCGGCGCTTATCCCGCTGCTTCTCGATGGCGGGGGATCGCCCCTCGGCGATCATCCGTTTCGCATCCAGGCACAGTTCGCGCGCCCGGGCGAGTGAGATCCCATCCCGGGCGTACTTGCCGAGATGGACGGTCTCCCGCCTCCCGTTCAGCCGGTAGTCGAGCCTGAACGAAATGCCGCCCGTCGGTGCGACGCGCACATACATGCCGTCACGATCTGTCACCTTGTACATTTTGGCTTTTGGTTTCAGGCACTTGAGTGCTGCATCCGTCAACATTTGGGCCTCCTCGCGGAAAAAGGACCGTCACGCGGTTTTTGGAGGCTTTTGACGGAATTATCTCTTTATGTTCAGCGCGTTAGGCTGAAAAAAGTACCGTCATGGGCCTCGGTCGCTGTGACGGTACTTTCGATTTTTCGGATTATCAACGGGGGCCGGGTCCGTCATCAGACACGACAGACGCGTTCCATGCCCACCGATAGACATCGATAGGCTTCGGATCGATTATTTTTGTTTTTCAGTGGTTTAGAGCGTATTCTGGCGTAGTTTCGGATACCCTCGGATGGGCAAAAATTATTCCCACTCGATCGTGCCGGGCGGCTTCGAGGTATAGTCATAGACGACGCGGTTGATGCCGCGCACCTCGTTCACGATGCGGGTGGCGACGCGGCTGAGGAAGGCCGCCTCGAACGGGTAGATGTCGGCCGTCATGCCATCCACGGACGTCACGGCGCGGAGCGCGCAGACCTTGTCGTAGGTGCGGCCGTCGCCCATCACGCCCACCGTGCGCACTGGCAGCAGCACGGCGAAGGCCTGCCAGATGGCGTCGTAGAGGCCCGCCGCGCGGATCTCCTCAAGGTAGATGGCGTCGGCCTGCCGCAGCACGCCGCAGGCTTCCTTCGTCACTTCGCCCGGGATGCGGATGCCCAGCCCCGGCCCGGGGAAGGGATGGCGGCCCACGAACACCTCGGGCAGGCCAAGTTCCCGGCCCAGCGCGCGGACTTCATCCTTGAACAGCTCGCGCAGCGGTTCCACCAGCGCCATGTCCATCCGTTCCGGCAGGCCGCCGACATTGTGGTGGCTCTTGATGGTGACGCTGGGGCCACCGATGAACGAGACGCTTTCGATCACGTCGGGATAGAGCGTGCCCTGCGCCAGGAATTTCGCGCCGCCGATCTTCTTCGCCTCCGCCTCGAACACGTCGATGAAGGTCTTGCCGATGAACTTGCGCTTGGCTTCCGGGTCGGTCACGCCGGCGAGGCCCGACAGGAACAGCTCTTCCGCATCCACATGGACGAGGGGGATGTTGTAATGGTCGCGGAACAAGGTCACGACCTGCTCCGCCTCGTGCAGGCGCATCAGGCCGTGATCGACGAAGACGCAGGTGAGCTGGTCGCCGATGGCTTCATGGATGAGAACGGCGGCGACAGCGGAATCGACCCCGCCCGACAGGCCGCAGATCACCTTGCCTTGCCCGACCTGGGCGCGGATTTCCGCGATCTTGGTCTCGCGGAAGCTGGCCATGCTCCACGCCGGCTTGGCGCCGGCGATCTTCAGCACGAAATTCTCGATCAGCGCCCGGCCGTCGGGTGTGTGCAGCACCTCCAGATGGAATTGGGCGGCATAGATGCCGCGCGCCTCGTCCGCGATGAAGGCGAAGGGCGCCCCTTCCGAACGGGCCATCACCTCGAAACCTGCCGGCAGTTCGTCTGCATGGTCGCCATGGCTCATCCAGACGACATGGCGTTCGCCCACGCCCCACACGCCCTCGAACATCCGGCACGGCGCGACCACGTCCACCTCGGCCCGGCCGAATTCGCGGGTGACGCCCGGCGTCACCCGCCCGCCCAGCGCCTTCACCAGCGCCTGCTGGCCATAGCAGATCCCCAGCACCGGGATGCCGGCAGACAGCACTTCGGCGGGGAGTTCGGGGCTCGTCGCCTCCGTCACGCTGGCGGGACCGCCCGACAGGATGATGGCCTTCGGCTTCAGCCTTTCGAGCGCCGCCCGTGCTGCGTGGAAGGGCACCACCTCGCAATAGACATGGGCCTCGCGGACGCGGCGGGCGATGAGCTGGGTGACCTGGCTCCCGAAGTCGAGGATCAGGACGGTGTTGGCTTGGGCTTCGGCAGAGACTGACATGGCGGGCTCATAAGGCCCGAATCCGAGTCGCGCCAGTGCCGCGGATCAGATGTCGACGGCGATCCTGCTGATCACGGCCTTCCACTCGGGCGTCAGCGGCTTCGGGCGGCGGCCTTCGCGATCGACATAGACGTGAACGAAGAAGCCTTCGGCGGCCGGCTGGTTGCTGCCCTTCACGAACAGACCGATTTCGTAGCGGACCGAGCTGTTGCCGACACGGCTGACCGCGATTCCGGCCTGCACTTCTTCGGGGAAGGCGACGGGGCGGGCATAGGTGCAGCCGGTTTCGACGACGAGACCGATCATCGGGCCCTTTTCGATGTCGAGCAGGCCATGTTCGACCAGCCAGGCGTTCACGGCCGTGTCGAAGAAGCTGTAATAGACGACATTGTTCACATGGCCGTAGACGTCATTGTCCATCCAGCGCGTGGCGATGGGGCGCCAGGCCTTGTAATATCCGCGCGGACGCATTTCCCGCTTTTCAGCCATTGGCGACCATCCCTTCTGTTGCCCGACGAGTCGGCCTTAGCCCATGAGCAACGAAAATGGGAGCCTTCATGTTGCAGGGCAGCATGGCGGAACTGCCTGTGCCGGAAACGAAAAAGCCCGGCTGGCGGATCGCCAGCCGGGCTTTTCAGTCCGTTCGGTCGGACGATCAGGCCGCTTCGGCGGCCTGGACCGGGCCGGAATCCTGGCCCTTGGCGCTGACATCGCGATCCACGAACTCGATCACGGCCATGGCGGCCTGATCCGAGGCGCGGAAACCGGCCTTCAGCACGCGGACATAACCGCCCGGGCGGCCCGCGTAGCGCGGGGCCAGCACGTCGAACAGCTTCTTCAGCTGCGCATCGTCCTGCAGGCGGGCATGGGCGAGACGGCGGTTGGAAAGACCGCCCTTCTTGGCCAGCGTCACCAGCTTTTCGATATAGGGGCGAAGTTCCTTCGCCTTGGGCAGCGTGGTCACGATCTGCTCGTGCTTGATCAGCGAAGCCGACATGTTCTTGAGCATCGCCATGCGATGCTCCGTCGTGCGGCCGAGCTTCCGGTGGGCAACCTTGTGACGCATAGTCCTGTCTCCGTTTGTAAAGGGGCCGTTTCAGGTACCCCAGTCCACGCCCGCTTAACCCCGGGCGCTTCGGGCCTTAGAATTCCTGTTCGAGCTTCTTGGCGAGATCCTCGATGTTCTCGGGCGGCCAGCCCGGGATGTCCATCCCGAGGCGCAGCCCCATGGAGGCGAGAACTTCCTTGATCTCGTTCAGCGACTTGCGGCCGAAGTTCGGGGTGCGGAGCATTTCCGGTTCCGACTTCTGCACCAGATCGCCGATATAGATGATGTTGTCGTTCTTCAGGCAGTTGGCCGAACGGACCGAAAGTTCCAGCTCGTCCACCTTCTTCAGAAGGTTGCGGTTCATCATCACGTCGGTCGGCGCATCTTCCACGGCGCCGGCGACCGGGGCGGCCGCCACCGGGCGGGCGGCCGGCTCTTCAAAGTTGATGAACAGCTGCAGCTGATCCTGCAGGATGCGCGCGGCATAGCCGACGGCATCTTCCGGCGGCACCGAGCCATCGGTTTCCACCGTCAGCGTCAGCTTGTCATAGTCCAGATCCTGGCCGACGCGGGTGGGTTCCACCTTGTAGGCGACCTGGCGGACGGGCGCATAGAGCGCGTCCACCGGGATCAGGCCGATCGGCGCATCCGCCGGGCGGTTCATGGCGGCGGGCACATAGCCCTTCCCCGTCTGCACCGTCAGCTCCATGTTGAAGGTCGCGCCTTCATCGAGCGTGCAGATCACCAGATCCGGGTTCGAAATCTCGATGTCGCCGGTGACCGCGATCTGGCCCGCCGTGACTTCGCCGGGGCCGGAGGCGGACAGCGACAGGCGCTTCACCTGATCGCCCTGCATCTTCACGACGACCTGCTTCACGTTCAGGACGATGTCGGTCACGTCTTCGCGAACGCCCGGCAGAGACGAGAATTCATGAAGCGCGCCATCGATCTTGATGGCGGTGACCGCCGCGCCCTGCAGGCTCGACAGCAGCACGCGCCGCAGCGCGTTGCCCAGCGTCAGGCCAAAGCCGCGCTCAAGCGGTTCCGCCACGAACACCTTCTTGCTCGCCGTGCCGCCGGCCTTCACGTCCAGCGCGTTCGGCTTCTTCAGTTCCTGCCAGTTCTTCGCATAGGCTGCTGACACGATCATTTCACCTTTGCCTTGGGCAAGATGGCCCGTCGACCATCCGCCACTTGTTTCGTGCCCCTCAGGCGCTTCGCCGCATCGGATCGCGGAAAGCGCGGCCGCCCGGCGGTGGGCACCGCCGGGCGGATATGCGATGTCGTCAGACCCGGCGGCGCTTCGGCGGACGCACCCCGTTGTGCGGGATAGACGTGACGTCGCGGATCGACGTGATCTGGAAGCCGACAGCCTGCAGCGCGCGCAGGGCGGATTCGCGGCCCGAACCCGGACCCTTCACTTCCACTTCCAGCGTGCGGACGCCATGTTCCGCGGCCTTCTTGCCGGCGTCTTCGGCGGCAACCTGCGCGGCATAGGGCGTGGACTTGCGGCTGCCCTTGAACCCCATCGTGCCGGCCGACGACCAGGCAATCGCATTGCCCTGCGCGTCCGTGATGGTGATCATGGTGTTGTTGAAGCTGGCGTTCACATGCGCGACGCCGGCCGTGATGTTCTTGCGCTCGCGGCGCTTCAGCCTTTCGGGTGCGCGTGCCATTACTTCTTCTTCCCTGCGATCGGCTTGGCCTTGCCCTTGCGGGTGCGGGCGTTGGTGTGGGTGCGCTGACCGCGAACGGGCAGACCCTTGCGGTGGCGCAGGCCGCGATAGCAGGCCAGGTCCATCAGCCGCTTGATGTTCATCGCGGTGTCGCGGCGAAGATCGCCTTCCACCGTGTAGTCGCGATCGATCGTCTCGCGGATCGAAAGGACTTCGGCGTCGGTCAGGTCCTGCACGCGGCGCTCAGGCGGGAAGCCGAGCTTGGCGGTGATTTCCTTGGCGCGGGTGCGGCCAATGCCGTGAATATAGGTGAGCGCGATTTCCACGCGCTTGTTGGTGGGGATGTTGACCCCTGCGATACGTGCCACAAACTGCTCCTGCTCCACGGTGCGCCTTGGGCCGGGCGCTCCATCTCTCTGCGTTGCCGGTTTCCCGCCAGCGGAAACATGGCCGACCGGACTTGACCGGGGCTATGGCTGCACGCGTGCGGGAATCGGAAGAGGCGTCGCTATAGATGGCAGGCGCACCTGTCAAGGGCGCGCCTGCCGAAATTCAAATGCCTGTCAAGCCTGTTTCGAAAGGCGGGCGGGCGCCTGATCGAGGATCCCGGCGATCGCGGCAGAGACCTCGTCCATGTCGGCCATGCCATCCACATCCTTCACCAGGCCGCGCGCGGCATAGATGGGCAGGATCGGCGCGGTCTTGGCGCGATATTCCGCCATGCGCGTGCGCACGGTTTCCTCATTGTCGTCCGGGCGGCGCTTGAACTCCGTGGCACCGCACTTGTCGCACACGCCTTCGGCCTTCGTCGGCTTGAAGCGGTCGTGATAGCCTTCGCCGCACTGGGCGCAGGTGAAGCGGCCGGTGATGCGGTCCACCAGCGCGTCCTCGTCCACGACCAGCTCGATCACATGGTGCAGCGTGCGGCCCCGGGCGTCCAGCAGGCCGTCCAGCAGCTCCGCCTGACGGGCGGTGCGCGGATAGCCATCGAAGATCACGCCCTTGGACAGCGGAATGCCATCCAGATGCTCGCCCAGGATTTCGGCCATCAGTTCATCCGGGAACAGCTTGCCGGCCTTCATGATCTCGTCGGCGAGCGTGCCCACCTCCGTGCCGGCCTTCACCGCCGCCCGAAGGATATCCCCGGTGGACAGCTGGACCATGCCCCGGCTTTCGACGAGGCGGCTGGCCTGCGTGCCCTTGCCGGCGCCCGGGGGGCCCAGCAGGATGATGTTGATGCCTTCGGCTGTCCCCGCGTTCGTCAACGCCGCCCCCCTGTTCTCAGCTTCGCCTTCTTGATCAGGCCCTCATACTGGTGCGCCAGCATATGGCCCTGGATCTGGGCGACCGTGTCCATCGTGACATTGACCACGATCAGAAGCGAGGTGCCCCCCAGATAAAAGGGAATTGCCATCTGGCTGATCAGGAACTCCGGGAGAAGACAGACCAAGGTCAGGTAGGCGGCGCCGATCACGGTGATCCGGGTCAGCACGAAATCCAGATAGTGCGACGTCTTTTCGCCGGGGCGGATGCCGGGGACGAAGCCGCCGTGCTTCTTGAGGTTCTCGGCCGTTTCATCCGGGTTGAAGACCACGGCGGTGTAGAAGAAGCTGAAGAAGATGATCCCGCCGGCATAGAGCAGCATATAGAGCGGCGCGCCATGCTGGAGCGAAGTCGTGATCGTCAGCAGCCAGTCCGGCCCGCCTTCCTGGCCCATGAACTGGGCGATGGTGAGCGGCAGCAGCAGCAGCGACGAGGCGAAGATCGGCGGGATGACGCCGGCCGTGTTCAGCTTCAGCGGCAGGTGGCTGGTATCGCCCTGGAACATCCGGTTGCCCATCTGGCGCTTCGGATACTGGATCCGAATGCGGCGCTGGGCGCGCTCCATCAGGCAGATGAAGGCGATGACGCCAAGGCCCACGACCAGCACGGCAATGATGAAGCCGGCCGAAATGGCGCCGGTGCGGCCCTGTTCGAACAGGCCGCCGATGGCGACGGGCACCTGGGCGACGATCCCGGCCATGATGATGAGCGAAATGCCGTTGCCGATGCCGCGGCTGGTGATCTGCTCCCCCAGCCACATCAGGAACAGGGTGCCGCCCAGCAGGGTGATGATGGTGGAAATGCGGAAGAACCAGCCCGGATCGATCACGGCGGAGGCGCCGGAGGCCGCACCCCAGCTTTCAAGGCCGACGGCGATGCCATAGCCCTGGAAGATGGTGAGGATCACGGTGCCGAAGCGGGTGTACTGGTTCAGCTTCTTGCGGCCGCTCTCGCCCTCTTTCTTCAGCGCCTTCCACGGTTCGTAGATGGAGCCCATGAGCTGCACCACGATGGAGGCGGTGATGTAGGGCATGATGCCGAGCGCGATGATCGACATCCGCTCCAGCGCGCCGCCCGAGAACATGTTGAAGAAGTCCAGCATGCCGCCCGATGTCTGGGTGAACAGCTGATCGAGCGCCTGCGGATCGATGCCGGGCAGCGGCACGAAGGAGCAGAGCCGGAAAACGATGAGAGCGCCAATGGTGAACCACAGGCGCTTCTTCAGGTCGGTCGCCTTCGAGAAGTTTGCGAAACTCAGGTTCTGGGCAAGGGAGTCGGCGGCTGTCGCCATTGTCTCATCCTGTCTGGGGGCCGGTTCCCGGCGCAGTCCTTGATGCCGGTGCCCGGCTGGGCCGGGCGCCACATCTGATCAGGATGTAGGCGCTCGGCCCGGCCTTGCAAAGACCGAAGCCTCAGGCTTCGGTCGCGGCCTTCTTCGCCGGAAGCGTGACGGAGCCGCCGGCCGCTTCGACAGCAGCCTTGGCGGACTTCGTGACGCCCGAGACGTGCAGGTCCAGCTTCGCCTTCAGCTCGCCCTTGCCGAGGAGGCGGACGCCGTCCTTGGGCTGGGTGACGAGGCCGGCGGCCTGGAGGGCTGCCATGTCAACCGGCTTGCCGGCATCGAGACGCCCGGCATCGACGGCCCGTTGCAGGGCGCCGGTGTTCACTTCGCTGTACTCGGCCCGGTTCGGCTTGTTGAAGCCGCGCTTCGGAAGCCGCATGTGCAGCGGCATCTGGCCGCCTTCGAAGCCCTTGATGGCCACGCCGGAGCGGCTCTTCTGGCCCTTCTGGCCGCGCCCGGCAGTCTTGCCGAGGCCGGAGCCGATGCCGCGGCCGACGCGCACGCTGTCCTTGCGGGCGCCGGGGTTGTCGGTGATTTCGTTCAGCTTGGTCATTGCACTCGCTTTCGCTGTGTTCGCGCAGTGAACGGCAGAGGGCTCAGCCCTCCACCTTCACCAGATGTTGCACCTTGGCGATCATGCCGCGCACCTCGGGGGTGTCCTGCAGCTCCCGCGTGCGGTGCATCTTGTTCAGGCCCAGGCCGATCAGGGTCGCGCGCTGGTCCTTGGTGCGGCGGATCGGCGAGCCGATCTGCGTGACCTTTACGGTTTTCACGTCTGCCATCGTCACACTCCTTTATGCGACAACCGCGTCGGCGTCGGCCGCGGCTTGGGCCGGGCTGATATCGCCGCGACGGGCCAGCAGGTCCGCCACCTTCTTGCCGCGCCGCTGGGCGACCGTCCGCGGGGAGGTCTGCTCTTCGAGCGCCGCGAAGGTCGCGCGCACCATGTTGTAGGGGTTGTTGGAACCGGTCGACTTGGAGACCACGTCGGCCACGCCCAGGCTTTCGAACACGGCGCGCATCGGGCCGCCGGCGATGATGCCGGTACCGGCCGTCGCCGAGCGCACATGCACCTTGCCGGCGCCGAAATGGCCATAGCCGTCATGGTGCAGCGTGCGGCCTTCGCGCAGCGGCACGCGGATCATCGCCTTCTTGGCGGCCGCAGTCGCCTTGGAGATGGCTTCCGGCACTTCGCGCGCCTTGCCATGGCCGAAGCCCACGCGGCCCTTGCCGTCGCCCACGACGACCAGCGCCGCAAAGCCGAAGCGCTTGCCGCCCTTCACCGTCTTGGAGACGCGGTTGATGTGGACCAGCTTCTCGATCAGCTCCTGGCCGTCTTCGCCTTCGGCAGCGCGCGGTTCGCGGCGGCGGCGATCGCCATCGCGGCCGCCACGGCCACCACGGTCCCCGCCGGGGCCACCACGCCCACGGCCACCACGGCCACGGCGCTCTTCCTGCGGCGCGGCTTCCGCACCCGCCACTTCGGTTTCGATCACGTCGTCAGCCATATCAGAACTCCAGTCCGCCTTCGCGGGCGGCATCGGCCAGAGCCTTCACCCGGCCGTGGAAAATGAAGCCGCCACGGTCGAACACGACCTTGGTGACGCCGGCCGCCTTGGCGCGTTCCGCCAGAAGCTTGCCGATCGTCGCGGCAGCGGCAACCGTTGCACCCGTGCCCGAGAAATCCTTCTCGAGCGTGGAGGCGGCAGCCAGGGTCTTGCCGGCGGCATCGTCGATCACCTGCGCATAGATATGCTGCTGCGAGCGATGCACGCTGAGACGCGGACGGCCACCGGCCTTGGCGACGAGGGCCGTGCGCACGCGGCGCCGACGGGCCTCGAAGGGGGAAAGATGCTTCACCATTACTTCTTCTTCCCTTCCTTGCGGAAGATGAACTCGCCGCGATACTTGATCCCCTTGCCCTTGTAGGGCTCGGGCTTCCGCCAGCGGCGGATCTCGGCGGCCACCTGGCCCACCTTCTGCCGGTCGGAGCCGGAGATCTCGACCGTCGTCTGGTCCGGCGTCTTGATCGTGATCCCTTCGGGGATCTCGTAATTGACGTCGTGGCTGTAGCCGAGCTGAAGCTTCAGCATCTTGCCCTGGACATTGGCGCGATAGCCGACGCCGGTGATTTCCAGCACCTTGGTGAAGCCGTCGGAGACGCCCACCACCAGGTTCGAAACCAGCGTGCGCTGCATGCCCCAGAAGGCGCGGGCGCGCTTGGTTTCATTCGCCGGGTTCACGCGGATCTCGTTCGCCTCGATCGCGTAGCTGATATCATCGGCCAGCGGCATGGAGAGGGTGCCCTTGGGCCCCTTCACCTCGATGATCCCTCCGTTGATGGACGCCTGCACGCCGGCAGGAATCGCAACGGGCTTCTTTCCGATGCGGCTCATGATCAGAACACCTGGCAGAGGACTTCGCCGCCGACGTTCTCGGCCCGCGCTTCCGCGTCGGAGAGAACGCCCTTCGGCGTGGAGACGATGGTGATTCCAAGGCCGTTCTTCACGCGCGGCAGCTCCTGGGCGCCGGCGTAGACGCGGCGGCCGGGCTTGGACACCCGTGCGAGGTGCTGGATCGCGGGCTGGCCTTCGAAATACTTCAGCTCGATGCGGATATTCGCCTGCGGCCCCGCGGTGTCCTCCTTGGAGTAGCCACGGATATAGCCTTCGCGCTGAAGCACATCGAGAACGGAGGCCCGGAGACGGGACGCGGGCGTCAGCACGCTGTCCTTCTTGGCGGACTGGCCGTTGCGGATGCGGGTGAGCATATCACCCAGAGGATCGGTCATGTTCATGTCTGTCGGCCCTTACCAGCTCGACTTCGTGACGCCGGGGATCAGGCCCTTGTTGGCCAGTTCACGCAGCATCACGCGGGAAAGCTTGAACTTGCGGTAATAGGCGCGGCTGCGCCCAGTCAGTTCGCAGCGGTTACGCACGCGCGTCGGGTTCGCATTGCGCGGCAGCTCGGCCATTTTCAGGCGCGCGATCAGGCGCTCGCCCTCGTCGCGGCTTTCATCGTCCGCGATGGCCTTCAGCTTCTCGAACTTGGCCGCATACTGCTTGACCAGCTGCTTGCGACGCTCGTTCTTGTTGATCGAACTCAGTTTCGCCATGGACTTAAGCTCTCTCTTCTATCTCAAGCCGCAGCCGCTTGGCGCGCTTCCGCGTCGCCAACAAACGGCATCCCGAAATGGCGAAGAAGCGCGCGCGCCTCGTCGTCGGTTCCGGCGGTGGTGGTGATGATGATGTCCATGCCCCGGATCTTGTCGATCTTGTCGTAGGGCACTTCCGGGAAGATGATCTGTTCCTTCAGGCCCATCGCATAATTGCCACGGCCGTCGAAGCTCTTCGGGTTCACGCCCCGGAAGTCCTTCACGCGCGGCAGCGCGATGGTGATCAGGCGATCCAGGAATTCGTACATGTTGTCGCGGCGCAGGGTGACCTTGCAGCCGATCGGCATGCCTTCACGCAGCTTGAACTGCGCGATCGACTTCTTGGCCTTCGTGACGACAGGCTTCTGGCCCGCGATCGCCATCATTTCGGCGGCCGCGATCTCGACCTTCTTCTTGTCCTGGGTGGCTTCACCGACACCCATGTTGATCACGATCTTCTCGATCTTCGGGACCTGCATCGGGTTGTTGTACCCGAACTCTTCGGTCATCGCCGCGCGGATCCGCTCTTCATAGAGCTTCTGCATCCGCGGCTTCGCGCGTTCGTTAGCCATTCAGCACCTCGCCCGAGCCCTTGAGGACCCGTACCTTCTTGCCGTCGCGCACTTCAAAGCCGACACGGGCAGGCTTGCCCGTCTTCGGATCCTTGATCGCCACGTTCGACACATGGATCGGCGCCTCGCGCCGCTTCACGCCACCTTCCGGATCGGCTTGCGAAGGCTTGGTGTGACGCGAAATCATGTTCACGCCTGACACCACGACCTTGCCGTCCTTCGGCAGCGACTTGACGACCTGACCTTCACGACCCTTGTCCTTGCCGGACAGGATCACGACGGTGTCGCCCTTCTTGATCTTCGCCATCGACATCACAGCACCTCCGGCGCGAGCGAAATGATCTTCATGTGGCCGGTCGAGCGCAGCTCGCGGACAACCGGGCCGAAGATACGGGTGCCGATCGGCTCCTCGTTCTTGTTGATCAGCACGGCGGCGTTGCCATCGAAGCGGATCACCGAACCATCGGCACGACGGATGTCCTTGGCGGTGCGAACGACGACGGCGCGATGCACGTCACCCTTCTTCACGCGGCCCTTGGGGGCGGCTTCCTTCACCGAGACGACGATCACGTCGCCCACGCCGGCGAAGCGGCGCTTGGACCCGCCAAGCACCTTGATGCACATCACTTCCTTGGCGCCGGAGTTGTCGGCAACATCCAGCCTGGTTTGCATCTGGATCATGGATCAGCCCACCTTTTCCAGCACGCGCCAGGTCTTCAGCTTGGAAACCGGCGCACATTCCTCGATCCGCACGACGTCGCCGGCCTTGATGGCATTGGCTTCGTCATGGGCATGATATTTCTTCGAACGGCGAATGATCTTGCCGTACAGGGGGTGCGGCACCTGCCGTTCCACCAGCACAACAACGGTCTTGTCCGTCTTGTCGGAGACCACCGTCCCCTGCAGCACGCGCTTGGGCATCAGGGCCTCCTTAAGCGTTCGAAGCCTGGGCCTTGGCCCGGGCATTCTGTTCGGTCTGGATGCGGGCGATGCCACGGCGCACTTCGCGCACCCGGCTCGGCTTTTCCAGTTGCTGCGTCGCAGCCTGGAACCGCAGGTTGAGCTGCTCGCGCTTCAGCGCCTGCAGATCGTTGGCGAGGTCGGCGTCCGACCGGCTCTTGAGTTCAGTCTTGGCCATGATCAGTCCTTCTGCTCGCCAAGGCGGGTCACCATCTTCACCTTGATGGGAAGCTTGGCGGCCGCGCGCTCGAACGCACCGGCGGCGATCTCGTGGCTGACGCCATCGATCTCGAACATGATGCGGCCCGGCTTCACGCGGGCGGCCCAGAATTCCGGCGAACCCTTGCCCGAGCCCATCCGGACTTCGGCAGGCTTCGAGGAGACCGGCACATCCGGGAAGATGCGGATCCAGAGGCGCCCCTGGCGCTTCATGTGGCGGGTGATCGCGCGACGGGCGCTTTCGATCTGGCGCGCGGTGATCCGCTCGGGCGCCAGGGCCTTCAGACCATAGGTGCCGAAGTTCAGTTTGGTGCCGCCCTTGGCGTCCCCATGAATACGGCCCTTGAAGGCCTTGCGGAACTTTGTCCGTTTCGGTTGCAGCATCTTGTCTCGCCTTCAGTCGAGGGAGAGCCCTCCGATAAGGCGACGAGAATAGTCTCGTCGCTTACCGGGCCGGGCGAACTCCCGAAGTCTGGGATTCCATCATCAGCCGGTCCTGGGCCAGCGGGTCATGGCCGAGGATCTCACCCTTGAAGATCCACACCTTGACGCCGCAGACGCCATAGGCGGTGTGCGCCTGGGCTTCTGCATAATCGACGTTCGCGCGGAGCGTGTGCAGCGGCACACGGCCTTCGCGATACCATTCCACCCGCGCGATTTCAGCGCCGCCGAGGCGGCCCGAGCAGGTGATCTTGATGCCTTCGGCGCCCAGGCGAAGCGCGGACTGGACGGCCCGCTTCATCGCACGGCGGAACGCCACGCGGCGCTCCAGCTGATCGGCGACGCCCTGCGCGACGAGCTTGGAATCGATTTCCGGCTTGCGGATCTCGACGATGTTCAGGCTCACCTCGCTCTTGGTCATCGCACCGATCTGCTTCTTCAGCTTCTCGATGTCGGCGCCCTTCTTGCCGATGATCACGCCGGGGCGCGCGGCATAGATGGAGACGCGGCACAGCTTGGCCGGGCGTTCGATCACCACCTTGGAAATGGCGGCCTGCGGATGCGCCTTCTGGATGAACTGGCGGATCTTCAGGTCTTCCAGAAGCAGCCGGCCATAGTCGTCGCCGGTGGCGAACCAGCGGCTGTCCCAGGTGCGGTTGATCTGCAGACGCAGCCCGATGGGGGAAGTCTTGTGACCCATGTTACGCGTCCTGCCCTTCCGTCACGTCAAGCTCCTGCACCACGATCCGCAGCCGGCTGAACGGCTTGATGATCCGCGTGGAGCGGCCCCGCGCGCGGGTGGCGAAGCGCTTCATGGTGATCGACTTGCCGACCGAAGCTTCCTTCACCCACAGACGGTCGATGTCGAGGTTGTGGTTGTTCTCGGCATTGGCGATCGCGGACTGAAGGCACTTCTTCACGTCGATGGCCATCGCCTTGCGGGAGAAGTTCAGCGCCACGACGGCTTCCTCGGCCTTCTTGCCGCGGATGAGGCCGGCGACGAGGTTCAGCTTCTGGGGCGAACCACGCACGGTGGTCGCGACAGCAAGCGCCTCGCGCTCGCCGACCTTGCGACCTGCTTGGGGTTTCGACATCTCGCTTACCTCTTCGACTTCTTGTCGGCGGCGTGGCCCGGGAAGGTCCGCGTCGGCGCGAACTCACCCAGCTTCATGCCAACCATTTCTTCCGACACCGACACCGGCACGAACTTCTTGCCGTTGTACACGTTGAACGTGTGGCCAACGAACTGCGGCAGGATCGTCGAGCGCCGCGACCAGGTCTTGATCGGGCCCTTGCTGCCCGATTCCACCTTCTTCAGCAGGCTCAGTTCGACGAACGGGCCCTTCCAGACGGAACGTGCCATCGCTTACCTCTTCTTCTTCGCGTGGCGGGACCGGATGATCATCTTGTCCGTCGCCTTGTTCGAACGCGTCTTGGCGCCCTTGGTCGGCTTGCCCCACGGGGTGACCGGATGGCGGCCGCCCGACGTGCGGCCTTCACCACCGCCATGCGGGTGGTCGACCGGGTTCTTGGCGACACCGCGGGTCAGCGGGCGAACGCCCAGCCAGCGGGCCCGACCGGCCTTCGCAAGATACTGGTTCGAATTGTCCGGGTTGGACACCGCACCAACGGTCGCCATGCAGTCCGAACGGACATAGCGCTGCTCACCCGAGTTCAGGCGGATGATCACCATGCCGCGATCGCGGCCGACAACCTGGATGAAGGTGCCGGCGGCGCGGGCCAGCTGGCCGCCCTTGCCGGGCTTCAGTTCCACGTTGTGCACGATGGTGCCGACCGGAATCTGGCCGATTTCCATCGCGTTGCCAGGCTTCACATCGACCTTCTTGCCGGCCACCACGCTGTCGCCGGGGGCGAGGCGTTGCGGCGCCAGGATATAGGCCTGCTTGCCATCGGCATAGGTGATCAGCGCGATGAAGGCCGAGCGGTTCGGGTCATATTCCAGGCGCTCGACCGTCGCGGGGGCATCCCACGTGCGGCGCTTGAAATCGATGATCCGGTAACGCTGCTTGTGACCGCCGCCGATGCCGCGGGCCGTTGCATGGCCCATGTTGTTGCGGCCGCCGGTCTTGGTCTTGCCTTCGGTCAGCGCCTTGACGGGCTTGCCCTTGTGGAGCGCCGAGCGATCGACGAGCACGAGGCCGCGGCGGGCCGGGCTCGTCGGGTTGTATTGCTTCAGTGCCATGGCGTCAGATACCCGTCGTCACGTCGATCGACTGGCCCTCGGCCAGCGTCACGATTGCCTTCTTGAGATCGGACCGCCGGTAGGGGCTACCCCGCCAGCGCTTCGTCTTGCCCTTCTGGATCAGCGTGTTCACAGCCGTGACCTTCACGTTGAACAGCGCTTCGATCGCCGCCTTGATCTCCGGCTTGGAGGCCGTGCGGGCGACTTCGAACACCAGTTGGTTATGCTCTCCGACCAGCGTCGACTTTTCCGTGATGATGGGCTTCACCACCACGTCATAGTGCTTCAGGTCGATGGTTTCGGATTGCTTAGCCATTGAAACGCGCCTCCAGGCTCTCGACCGCGGCGCGCGTCAGCACCAGGTGATCGTGGTTCAGGATGTCGTAGACATTGGCACCGATCGCAGGGAGCACATCAACCTTGTAGAGGTTGCGGCTGGCCAGCGCGAAGTTCACGTCGACTGCGGTTCCGTCGATGAACAGGCCGTTGGCAACGCCGAGCTTCTCGAGGTTCGCCTTCAGGCCCTTCGTCTTGGCAGCATCCAGCACCAGGTTGTCGACGACAACCAGCTTGCCTTCACGCACCTTGGCCGACAGCGCAACCTTCAGGCCCAGCGCCCGAACCTTCTTGTTCAGGCCGGGGTTGAAGTCGCGGACCACGGGACCGTGCGCCTTGCCACCACCGATGAACTGCGGAGCAGCGCGGTTGCCGTGACGGGCCGTGCCGCCGCCCTTCTGGCGACCGAACTTCTTGCCCGTGCGCGAGACCTCGGAGCGGCCCTTGGCGCCACGCGCCGTGCCGCGGCGCTTTTCCAGCTGCCAGGTGACAACGCGGTGCAGGATATCGGTGCGCGGCTCCAGCCCGAAGATCTCGGGGTTGAGCTCGAGCTCGCCGGCCTTGCCGCCGTCAAGCGTTTGAACCTGAACCTTCATCACGCTTGCTCCTCACCAGTCGTTTCGACGGCCGGAGCTTCCTCGACGGGGGCTTCCACAGGCGCGTTCGCGCTCTTCACGGCAGCCGGGTAAGGCGCGTCGGCGGGGCGCGAAACCTTCACGGAATCGCGGACCAGCAGCCAGCCGCCCTTGGAGCCCGGCACCGAGCCGCGCACGAACAGCAGGTCGCGCTCGACGTCCGTCAGGACGATCTCGAGGTTCTGCTGCGTGCGGTTCCGGTCACCCATGTGGCCGGCCATCTTCTTGTTCTTGAACACCTTGCCCGGATCCTGGCGGTTGCCGGTCGAGCCGTGCGAACGGTGCGAGACCGAAACGCCGTGGGTCGCGCGCAGACCGCCGAAGCCCCAGCGCTTCATGGCGCCCGCAAAGCCCTTGCCCTGCGTCGCGCCCGTCACGTCGACCATCTGGCCGACGAGGAAATGGTCTGCGGAAATCGTGGCGCCGACTTCGACCAGGGCGTCTTCCGCCACCGGGAATTCGGCGAGCATCGCCTTCGGCTCCACTTCCGCCTTGGCGAAGTGGCCGCGTTCGGGCTTGCTGAGGTTCTTGGCCTTGGCCGAGCCCGCGCCGAGCTGGACCGCGACATAGCCGTCGCGCTCCGCCGTCTTCTGGGCGACGACCTGGTTCGTTTCGAGGGCCAGGACCGTGACGGGCACATGGACCCCGTCTTCACGGAACAGGCGGGTCATCCCCACCTTCCTGGCGATCACGCCGGTTCGCATTTCAATTCCTTCATCAGAGGCCCTGTCCGGCGATGACCGCCATCGGGGCTTGACCACTCAGAGGCCCGCCGAAAAACGCCGGTGGGCTTGGCTACAATGCAGACATCAGCCCTGAAGCTTGATCTCCACATCCACACCAGCCGCCAGGTCCAGCTTCATCAGCGCATCGACCGTCTGCGGCGTCGGCTTCACGATATCGAGAAGCCGCTTGTAGGTGCGGACTTCGAACTGCTCGCGCGACTTCTTGTCGACGTGCGGCGAGCGGTTCACCGTGAACTTCTCGATCCGGGTCGGAAGGGGGATCGGGCCGCGGACATCGGCACCCGTGCGCTTGGCGGTGTCGGCGATCTCTCCGGTCGCGGCATCAAGCACGCGGTGATCGAAGGCCTTCAGGCGGATGCGGATATTCTGCGTTTCCATATTCCCAACTCTTCTCGTTCCGGCGGCGCATCCCTCAGCGAGGGATCAACTCCACCGTTTCAAACCAGGATCGACAGTCCAAACAGCTCTGCTTCGCGGCGTTCAACCGGAACCCGGCATCCCGCCAAAAGCAATCCCGCCCAGCCAGCGACGAATCACCGGCCGGGCGGGAGGCAGCCCTATATTACTTAATGATCGACGCGACAACCCCTGCGCCGACGGTCCGGCCACCTTCGCGGATGGCGAAACGCAGGCCCTGGTCCATGGCGATCGGAGCGATCAGCTTCACGCCGAGGGTGACGTTGTCGCCCGGCATGACCATCTCGGTGCCTTCCGGCAGTTCCACGGTTCCGGTGACGTCGGTCGTGCGGAAGTAGAACTGCGGACGGTAGTTCGCGAAGAACGGGGTGTGACGGCCGCCTTCGTCCTTCGACAGGACGTAGACTTCGGCCTTGAACTCCGTGTGCGGCGTGATGGAGCCGGGCTTGCACAGCACCTGGCCGCGCTCGACGTCTTCACGCTTCGTGCCGCGCAGCAGGGCGCCGATGTTGTCGCCGGCCTGGCCCTGATCGAGCAGCTTGCGGAACATTTCGACGCCGGTGACGACCGTCTTCACGGTGTCCTTGATGCCGACGATCTCGACTTCTTCGCCAACCTTCACGATGCCGGTTTCGACACGGCCGGTCACCACGGTG
Source organism: Sandaracinobacter sp. (assembly GCF_041909755.1). Classification (NCBI taxonomy): domain Bacteria; kingdom Pseudomonadati; phylum Pseudomonadota; class Alphaproteobacteria; order Sphingomonadales; family Sphingosinicellaceae; genus Sandaracinobacter; species Sandaracinobacter sp. Next base: position 21,469 of record NZ_JAYRCW010000010.1, on the reverse strand, counting down.
CCGCGGCCCGAGATCGAGAACACGTCTTCGATCGGCATCAGGAACGGCTTGTCCAGCGGACGCTCCGGCTGCGGGATGTAGCTGTCGACAGCCGCCATCAGCTTCAGCACGGCATCGCGGCCGATTTCCGGCTTCTTGTCTTCCAGCGCCATCAGGGCCGAACCCTTGATGATCGGAATGTCGTCGCCCGGGAAGTCGTACTTCGAGAGCAGTTCGCGGATTTCCAGTTCGACGAGCTCGAGGATTTCCTCGTCGTCCACCTGGTCGACCTTGTTCATGAACACCACGAGCGCCGGCACGCCGACCTGCTTCGCCAGCAGGATGTGCTCGCGGGTCTGCGGCATCGGGCCGTCCGTCGCGGAGACGACGAGGATCGCGCCGTCCATCTGCGCGGCGCCGGTGATCATGTTCTTCACATAGTCGGCGTGGCCGGGGCAGTCGACGTGGGCATAGTGCCGGTCGGCGGTTTCATACTCGACGTGCGCCGTCGAGATGGTGATGCCGCGCTCGCGCTCTTCCGGGGCCTTGTCGATCTGATCATAGGCCGTGAAGGTGGCGCCGCCGGTTTCCGCCAGCACCTTGGTGATGGCAGCCGTCAGCGAGGTCTTGCCATGGTCGACGTGACCGATGGTGCCGATGTTGCAGTGCGGCTTGTTCCGCTCAAACTTCGCCTTCGCCATTTGGGTTTCCTCTTTTCCTCAATCGTTTGTCTGTTGATGAATCCGGGCTCAGCCCAGCTTCGCCTTCACTTCTTCGGCCACGTTCGAAGGCACTTCTTCATAGTGGCTGAACTGCATCGTGTACTGCGCGCGCCCCTGGGTCATGGAGCGGAGCTGGTTCACATATCCGAACATGTTCGCCAGCGGCACCATGGCTTCGATCACCTGGGCATTGCCCCGGCTGTCCGTGCCCTGGATCTGGCCCCGGCGGCTGTTCAGGTCGCCGATGCAATCGCCCATGAAGTCCTCGGGCGTCACCACTTCCACCTTCATCATCGGCTCAAGCAGCTTGATGCCCGACTTGCTGGCAGCTTCGCGCATGGCGCCGCGACCGGTGATTTCGAACGCCAGCGCCGACGAGTCGACGTCGTGGTAGGCGCCGTCATACAGCGTCACCTTGAAGTCGATGATCGGGAAACCGATCAGTGCGCCGGAGGCGGCCACTTCGCGGATGCCCTTTTCGACGGCCGGGATATATTCCTTCGGAACGTTCCCGCCCTTCACTTCGTCGACGAAGAGGATACCCGTGCCGCGCTCGCCCGGCTCGACGACCATCTTCACCCGGCCGAACTGGCCGGTGCCGCCCGACTGCTTCTTGTGCGTGAAGTCGATGTCGACCTTGCGCGCCAGCGATTCCCGGTAGGCCACCTGCGGCGCACCGACATTGGCTTCCACCTTGAACTCGCGCTTCATGCGGTCGACGAGGATCTCGAGGTGGAGTTCGCCCATCCCCTTGATGATCGTCTGGCCGGATTCGATGTCCGACGTCACGCGGAAGCTCGGGTCTTCCTGCGCCAGGCGGTTCAGGGCGATGCCCATCTTTTCCTGGTCGGCCTTGGTCTTGGGCTCCACGGCCACCTCGATGACGGGCTCGGGGAATTCCATGCGCTCGAGGATGATCGGCTTCAGCGGCGCGCAGAGCGTGTCGCCCGTGGTCGTTTCCTTGAGGCCGACCAGCGCGACGATGTCGCCGGCATAGGCTTCCTTGATGTCTTCCCGGTTGTTGGCATGCATCAGCAGCATGCGGCCGATCTTCTCGCGCTTGTCCTTCACCGAGTTCAGCACCGAGGTGCCGGTCTCCAGCTTGCCGGAATAGATGCGCGCGAAGGTCAGCGAACCGACGAACGGGTCGCTCATGATCTTGAACGCCAGCGCGCTGAACGGCTCGTCGTCGCTCGCCTCGCGGGTGTCTTCCTCTTCCGTACCGGGCTTCACGCCCTGAACGGCCGGAATGTCCAGCGGGCTCGGCAGATAGTCGATGACGGCGTCGAGCAGGGGCTGCACGCCCTTGTTCTTGAATGCCGATCCGCACAGCACCGGCACGAAGTCGAACGCCAGCGTGCCCTTGCGGATCAGCGCCTTCAGCGTCGCGGTGTCGGGCTCGGTGCCTTCCAGATAGGCTTCCATCGCCGCGTCGTCCTGTTCGACGGCGATCTCGATCAGCTCGGCGCGGGCAGCCGCGACCGCATCCGCATACTCAGCCGGGATGGGCTGATATTCGAACTTCGCGCCCAGCGATTCCTCGAGCCAGATGATGGCGCGGTTCTCGACGAGATCGACGAGACCCTTGAAATCGCCCTCGAGGCCGATGGGCAGATAGAGGACAGCCGGGCGGGCGCCCAGGCGATCCTTGATCATCTGCACGCAGCGGTCGAAATTCGCACCGGTGCGGTCGAGCTTGTTCACGAAGCACATGCGCGGCACGCGATACTTGTCGGCCTGGCGCCACACCGTTTCCGATTGCGGCTCCACGCCAGCGACGCCGTCGAAGCAGGTGATCGCACCGTCGAGCACGCGCAGCGAACGTTCCACTTCAATGGTGAAGTCGACGTGGCCGGGCGTGTCGATGATGTTGATGCGGTGGTCGTTCCAGAAGCAGGTCGTCGCGGCGGACGTGATGGTGATGCCCCGCTCCTGCTCCTGCTCCATCCAGTCCATCGTGGCCGTGCCTTCATGCACTTCCCCGATCTTGTAGGACTTTCCGGTGTAATAGAGAATCCGCTCGGTCGTGGTCGTCTTGCCGGCATCGATGTGTGCCATGATGCCGATGTTGCGATACTTCTCAAGCGGGTGAGAGCGAGGCATGGTGTGCTCCGGTAACTAGGTTTTGAACTACCAGCGGTAGTGCGAGAAGGCGCGGTTGGCTTCCGCCATCTTGTGCGTGTCTTCGCGCTTCTTGACGGCGGCGCCACGGTTGTTGGCGGCCTCCATCAGTTCAGCCGACAGGCGGGCCGACATGGTCTTTTCCGGGCGGTTGCGCGCGGAAGCGATCAGCCAGCGGATGGCCAGCGCCTGGGCGCGTTCGGCACGGACTTCGACGGGCACCTGATAGGTGGCGCCGCCAACCCGGCGGGACCGCACTTCGACGAGCGGACGCACATTGGCGAGCGCATCGTGGAAGACGCCGATCGGATCGCGCTTGGCGCGCTGTTCCACGGTGTCCAGCGCCGAATAGACGATGTTTTCCGCGACGGACTTCTTCCCCTCGTACATCACGAGGTTCATGAATTTGGTGAGCACCTGATCACCGAAACGGGGATCGGGCAGGATTTCGCGCTTCTCGGGGCGACGACGACGTGACATGTTCCTGGTCTCCCCAGCTTACTTCGGACGCTTCGCGCCGTACTTCGAGCGCGATTGCTTGCGGTTCTTGACGCCCTGCGTATCGAGGACGCCGCGGAGCACGTGGTAGCGCACGCCGGGCAAATCCTTCACGCGGCCGCCGCGAATCAGAACCACCGAGTGTTCCTGAAGGTTGTGGCCTTCACCGGGGATGTAGCCGATGACTTCGAAGCCGTTGGTGAGACGGATCTTAGCGACCTTCCGCAGAGCCGAGTTCGGCTTCTTCGGGGTCGTCGTGTAGACCCGGGTGCACACGCCGCGCTTTTGCGGGCAGGCTTCCATCGCGGGGACCTTGTTGCGCGCCTTCTGCGGCTCGCGGCCCTTGCGAATCAACTGGTTAATCGTGGGCATTCGCAGAACGTCTTTCTCTGTTCGGCCCGGTTCCACCATGGAACATGGCCTACTCCAGCCCAGACCCGCCCATGTCTTCCAAACGGAAATCCACGGCATAAGCGCGAGCAACCCCATGGGGCTGCTCGCCGCGCGGCTCGGCCTGTCGTATCATGTCTCGCGTCCTCAAGGGCAGCGGCTGAACCGCAGCCCCCCCGGAAGCGAGCGCCGCCCTTATCCCCGCTTCCCGAAAAGGTCAACAGCGGGGTCATCGGCTGCTTGCTTGGCAGCATGGGCCGGGCTGGGGCAATATCGGCGGCATGAAACGGCAAGACAAGCCCCCCGCGACCGGCCGCGACGCAATCGCGGGCACCGAGCATCCGCAGCACGAAATGGTGGCGCTGTGCGCGCTTCGGCCATCGCTCGTCCATCTGATCCGCAGCGATCATCCGGGCCTGCCCGACGACGCGCTGATCAGCCAGGCGACGGCAAACGTTTATCGCAGCCGCTATGTGGCGCAGATGCTGCGGCGGGAACGCGGCGCCCTGTCAAAGCTGGACGAGGAGATCGTGAAATCGATCGCCTCGCAGGACATCATCACCGATAACCCCGACGCCGACGACCAGGCGACCCGCACCATTGCCGAGCGGGCGTCGGACGGGCTGGCGTCGTTCGGGGGGAGCTGGACCTTCATTATGTCCTTCTCCGTCTTCCTCGGCCTCTGGATGCTGTGGAACGCGATCCGGGGATCGGCGGCCTTCGATCCCTTTCCCTTCATCCTGCTGAACCTGATGCTGTCCACGCTGGCGGCGGTGCAGGCGCCGATCATCATGATGAGCCAGAAGCGGCAGGAAGATCGTGACCGGGCGCGGGCCAGATCGGATTATCAGGTGAACCTGAAGGCCGAACTGGAAATCCGCCTTCTGCACGAAAAGATCGACCATCTGATCCAGCGGGAATGGCGCCGTCTGGAGGAGACGCACGCCATCGAGCAGGAGCTGTTCGATACCGCCAGCCGGCAGCCCAAGGACTAGCGGCGGTCCGTCACCAGCACGCCGCCCTTCACGACCGCCTTTGCGCCCAGCAGCGGGTCGACGCTGGCGAGCGGGTCGCCCGACACGGCGACCATGTCTGCAAAGCGGCCGACGGCGATCGCGCCCACATCCTTTTCGCGGCCCAGCGCTTCGGCGGCCGTGCTGGTGGCGGCGCGAAGCGCCTGCAGCGGCGTCATCCCGAAGCGGGTCATCACTGCGAACTGGTTCACCGCCATGTCGTGCGGCATCACGCCGGCATCGGAGCCGAACACCATCCGGACCCCGGCGGCGTTCGCCCTGCGGAAGCCTTCGCGCTGCACGTCGGCGACTTCGCGGTCCTTGCGCAGATTGTCCTCCAGCACGCCATTCTTCTTGCCTTCGGACTGGGTGTAATCGGTGTTGTAGATGTCCATCGAAAGGAAGGCGCCGCGTTCCTTCGCCAGCTTGATGCCCTCGTCGTCGATCAGGCTGGCATGTTCGATGGTGTCGATCCCGGCGCGGATGGCGGCCTTGATGCCCGAAGTGCCATGGGCGTGCGCCGCCACCTTCACGCCCCACATATGGGCTTCATCCGCAATCGCCTTCAGCTCCTCTTCGCGAAGCTGCTGCTGGCCCGGTTCGGTGTTGCGGCTGAACACGCCGCCGGTCGCACAGACCTTGATCACCTCTGCCCCATATTTGCGGATCTCGCGCACCTTGGCGCGCAGGGCATCGACGCCGTCGGCCACGCCCCGGCTGGTGCGTTCGAAGCTGGGGGGGAAGAAGGTTTCGTCGCAATGGCCGCCGGTGGCGCCCAGCGCATAGCCCGCCGGCACGATTCGCGGGCCCGTCACCCAGCCGTCGTCGATGGCCTGCTTGATGGCGATGTCGTCGAAATTGCCCGAGCCGACGTTGCGGACCGTAGTGAAGCCGGTGTCCAGCATCTTGCGCGCCTGCACCGCACCCAGCACCGGCCAGTAGCTGTCGGACTTCAGGAGGCTGTCCATCGGGCTGATGCGGGGATCGCCCGTGAGGTGGACGTGCATGTCGATGAAGCCGGGCACCAGCGTGAGGCCGGGAAGGTCGATCCGCTTGCCGTCGGTGATGGTGAGCGTGCCCTGGGTGCCGATCTGCCGGATGCGGCCGTCCTCCACCAGGATGGCCGGCTTCTCGACGGTGCGGCCCGTCAGTACATCCACCATGCGCTCGGCGGTGATCAGCACGGTTTCCGCCGCAGCCGGCGCCGCGATCAGCGCGGCGGCCGCCACCAGGACAATGGCCTTCATCCGTTCAACCCCTTTATTGTTGCCTGCCCCTTGCCTGCACGGCTTCGCGGCGCTTCGCAACCTCGCCGGGGGTGACGCTGCCGTTTGCCGCACTGGAGCGGGCATGTTCCAGCGCCATCCCATCCTGGAAGCTGGCGGCGAACCCGTCGTCGATCAGTTTCTTGTAGGCGGCCGAGAAGCCTGGCTCGATCGTCGCCATGTCGGCGGCGAGCTTCCGAGCCGCCGGCAGCAGCTGGTCTGCCGGGACGACGCGGTTCACCAGCCCCCAGCGTTCCGCGGTGGCGGCGTCGAGGAAATTGCCCGACAGGCTGAGTTCCTTGGCCCGGTAGAGGCCGATGAGGCGGCTGAGTTTCTGCGAAAGCCCCCAGCCCGGCATGATGCCGACGCGGGCATGGGTGTCGGCAAAACGGGCATTTTCCGATGCGATCAGCACGTCGCAGGCCAGCGCCACCTCGAAGCCGCCGGTGATCGCGACGCCGTTGATCGCGCCGATCACGGGCTTGCGGCACTGTTCGATGGCCTTCACCGGATTGGCCTGCGGCGTTTCGCCCGTGGCGTCGCCCATGGCGGTCGCGTCGGAGCCGAGTTCCTTCAGGTCGAGCCCGGCGGTGAAGGCGCGGGTGCCGGCGCCTGTCAGCACCACGGCGCGCACATCCTCGCGCCGGTCCATCTCAACCATCACCGCGGCGAGTTCGGCGCGCAGCGCCTTGGACAGGGCATTCATCGCTTCCGGCCGGTTCAGCGTGACGACCGCCACCCCGTCGGCAATGTCCGTTTCAACGAGCGCCATCTTCCCTCTCCTTCCAGCCTTGCAGACCCTTTGCGGCGGCGGCGGCGGCTTCGCCACCTCTCCACATTGGGAATCCGCCCATCCGGAATCGACGGGGGCGAAAGCGGCTTGCCCCTTCGCCGATTTCGGGCAGGTTGGCGGCGGGAGGACGCGGCACATGTTCATCGGCCATTATGCACCGGCAATCGCGGCGGCGGCGCGCAAGGATTCGCCGCCGGCGTGGATCCTGTTCGTGGCGGCGCAGTTCGTGGACATCCTGTTCTTCCTGGCGGTTTTCCCCGGCTGGGAGCGGGCGCCGAACGACCCTGCGGCGCCGGCCGCCCTGCCCTTCGCGCTGGATGCCCCCTGGACCCACAGCCTGCTGGGAAGCGCCGGGCACGCCATCCTGTTCGGCGCGCTGCTGTCGCTGGCGGCGCCCGCCGGGCGGAAATGGGCCTGGGGGCTGATTTCGGGGCTGGTCGTGCTGTCCCACTGGCCGATCGACTGGCTGGTCCACCGGCCCGACCTGCCGCTGGCGCCGGGGACCGAGCCGCTGGGGCTGGGCCTGTGGTACCGGCCTTGGATCGCCTGGCCGCTGGAGATCGGCCTGCTGGCAGCGGCGACCTGGTGGTTTGCCCGCGCCGTGCCCAGCCGGGCACGGGCGGCCTGGGGGCTGAGCGCCTTCATGCTGCTGGTGCAGGTGGTGAGCCGGACGGCCTTCCCCCCGGCCGAGAGCATCACCGCCCTCGCCCCGACGGCGCTGTTCGCCTATGCCCTGTTCCCGGCGCTGGCGGCCTGGGCGCTGCGGAAGCCGGCGGCGGGCTAGAGCAGCAAGGGGCGCTGCCCCCTAGACCCCGCAAGGGCCCCGCAGGCCCTTGACCCGCACAGTTTCAGATCCGGAACGGTTCCATCGTCTCTGGCAACGGCTCCACCGACCCGACATGGTCGGGCTCAAGGAGATTGTTCCATGAGCCTGCAAACCCAAGCCATCTTGCCCGGCCACCTCACCGCAGCTGAAATCGCCGTTCGCTTGGAGGAAGCGTCTGCCATGCTCGTCCTCGGCTACCGCACCATGCGCATTCCCGAGCATGTTCTGTTCGAACTGGAAGAACCCAACGGCGAGATCCTGTGCATCGAGGCATTCCTCCACTCGTGGGCAGTAGAAGACTACGCCGCCATCACCAAGGGGAACAGCATATTGCTGACCACCGAACATTCTCAACGCGCGGTCGATGCCTTTCGGCAAATCACGACTGGAGGCGGATGGATGCGCGAGCACGAGTTGGGTAGCTGGACAGAGAGCCAGCAGATGGTGGCAGTGAGAGGGGTGTGACCGGCATATCCACAATATATTGATGCAGACGCGCTCTCGAGGGTTGTCCTGCACTCTGACAATGTATACGTTTTGTTCTCAACACCGAAAGCGCACACTAGGGGACGTCGCATGACCCAGAGGGAACCTGCCTTCAGATTCCTATCCTTCTTTTCAGGAGCCATGGGACTCGATCTGGGTTTGGAGGAAGCTGGCGGCGAATGCCTTTTGGCATGCGAAGTGGATCGCGCGACACAGGCCACAATTCGTTACAATCGCCCTTCACTGCCGCTGATTTCGGACGTATCATCATGCACCGTTGAAACTGTGCGGGAAGCGGCAGGCTTGCACCCGTCGGAAAACATTGATCTGATTGTTGGTGGCCCTCCTTGCCAAGCGTTTTCGACTGCAGGGGCCCGTCGCAGCTTCCAAGATTCACGCGGAAACGTTTTTCTTGATTACATCGACTTGGCACTTGCTCTCAAGCCGCGCTTTATCGTGATAGAAAACGTTAGGGGACTATTGTCTGCGCCTCTCAGCCACACTCCGCACTCCGAGCGTAGTAAAGGCTGGAAACCATCCAATGATGAACGATCTGGCGGCGCGTTAAGGCATGTTCTAGAGACCATTGAACGTCAGGGATACGGGGTTTCGTTCAACCTATATAATTCTGCCAACTTCGGCGTTCCTCAAGTTCGAGAACGTGTTATTTTAATTGCCAGTCGTGATGGAAAATCACTTCCCTTCCTTATGCCAACACACTCTGAGAACGGTGAATTTGGACTGCCAAAATGGAAGACGTTTAGGGAAGCGGTTCAAGGTATAAAAACATGCACGAGTTCCAACTTCCCTGAGTCCCGATTAAAATATTATAGGTTTCTTAGGTCGGGACAATACTGGAAGCATTTGCCCACTGATCTTCAGAAAGAAGCCATGGGAAAATCCTTCTATTCGGGAGGCGGAAAGACGGGCTTTTACCGTCGCCTAGACTGGGACAAGCCCGCATGTACGCTGGTTACTTCACCGTCCATGCCCGCAACGGACATATGCCATCCAGAGCTTGATAGGCCCCTCTCCATTGAGGAGTACAAGCGAGTCCAGCAGTTTCCAGATGAATGGGAAATATGCGGCAGCCTAACTGACCAGTACCGCCAAGTAGGGAATGCAGTTCCCGTCGGCCTCGGCGCCGCAGTGGGAAGGCTAATTTGTCAGCACATAGCAGGAGTTTCACAAATTCCTCCGAAGGACTTCAAGTATTCTAGATATAGAAATTGCGACCATGTAAGTTGGAATTCAGTAAATTCCAGTCTAGGGGCGATATCCAATTCAAAAAAATTGGCACAACCTCGCTTTTTGTAGGTCGAGTTATAAATCCCTTTCTACAACAGATTCTATAAAACTAATAAATCCTTCTTCATTCAGGATGCCGATGGTACCTTTATCGGGAAACTTCTCCCAGTTTGTCTGCCCAGTTCTAGACTTTGTTCTGTACCACTTTTTGATATCTGTGCCATCTCTAACTCTCGCCGATGAGCTGTTCTCTGAATTGTCTCGGTTCTTTATTTGTAGCGCAATCCAGATTCCATCGTCGTTTTTCTTAAGAAAATCGATGGCCTTAACGACGTCCCCGCTACACCAAATCCAGCCTTGCGGCCCCATCTGTTGGGCGACATACGCCTCTAAAAGTGGGCCGATCACATTCTCAGCAGCCATCGCCATCTTGTGATGCGCCTCGACGGACATCAATTCATTCGCATGAACTCCATACCTGAGCCCGACAACGATCGAAACCGCAGGATCTGACACGGTTTGAGCAAAGGAAGGCTGCCTGACCCTTCGACCATTCACCATTTGTGTAGCCAGGTCGATTAGCTTCCTCTCATCCAACGCTTCTTGAAGAAGAAATTTTTTCGGAGTTCTGTCCGGATTAGCTCGAAGGAACTCAGTCACCAACTCAAATTCTTGACTGATCATAAAATCTGCTGGCGTCACCATCCCTTGCCCCCCAAATTTTGTGGCGCCGATTCGCCGTTAAATTTACCGAGTAGCGAATTTGCAGCAATAGGACAGCGCTGTCCTGTGGCCAGCCAGATCGGTTATCTTTCCGGCCATGTCAGCCGAGAGGATGCCGCGATGACCGAGCCTGTCCCTTTCACCCCGTCCCTACCCGAAATGGCGTGATGTGGTGGACACCAGCCAAGCAGCGCCAAGTTCCTTCTCGAACCGGCGACAATGGGCTCCGTCACCCTCGCCGCGCAGGACTGGTTGGGAGAGGATGGGGACGGCGCGAAGCGGGCGATCGGGGGGGGGTGAAGGGGCGTCACGCACCTTCCCGCCGGAGGCCCTTTTCCTTTTCCGGCCTGCCCGGCTAACTGGCGGCATGGCACGGTGGCTGACGGCATTGGCGGCATTGAACGGGCTTCTGGCGGTGGGGCTGGGGGCGTTCGGGGCGCATGCCATTGCCGATCCGCAAGCAAAGGCCTGGATCGCGACAGCGGCCCAGTTCCAGCTGCCGCATGCGGCCGCCGTGCTGGCGTTGCTGGCGTGGCGGCCCGGATGGCGCGTGGCGCCCTGGCTGCTGGCGGTGGGGGCGCTGCTGTTCGCCGGTGCGCTTCAGGTGATGGGGCTGGGCGGGCCGCGCTGGCTGGGCATGGTAGCGCCCGTCGGCGGCACGCTGATGGTGTTGGGATGGGGCGCCGTTCTGCTGGGCGCGCTGCGCGGGCGGTGAGGGCCGGACGAACCTGAAAGACCCGGCGGCGAAGCCCCCGCAAGCGCGACTGCGCGCCGACGCAAGTGCGCCGGAGCCAAGGCAGGCGGATGCCCGCCGTCCGGTGTTTGAGGGACTAAGGGACCGGTGGCGAAGCCGCCGCAAGCGCGACCGCGCGCCCGAGCCAGTGCGAGGAAAGCCAAGGCGGGCGGATGCCCGCCGCCCAGCATCTGAGGGCCTCAAAAAATCAGCAATCTTGCTGCCTTCAGGCAGCAAGACCATGACAATGCTTGAACTTCCGGCCTGATCCGCAGGGGCACAGCGTGTTGCGGGCGACGGTGCGCTGCCAGCTTTCCGGATCCTCGGCGACGAAATCCGGGCCGAACAGGTGGGCGACCGACTGCGCGGCTTCCACCTCGTCCGTCGAGAGGGCGTCGCCCATGGCGAACACATTGGTTTCGCCATAGCCGGTGAAGCCCATGGATGCGCCCTGATCCGACGGCAGGCCGCCGCCGGGCAGGTCGGCGCCGCCGTCCAGCTTCAGGAAATCGGGCAGGTCGGGCATCTCCATCGGTTCCGGCATGCGGAACTCGGCAAACGCCAGCGTGCGGGTCACATCCTCGCGGACATTCTTCAGCATGCGTTCGAACAGGGCGAAGGCCTCGGCCTTGTATTCGTTCAGCGGCTGCTTCTGGGCATAGGCGCGCAGATGGACGACCTGCCGGAGGGCATCGAGCGTCGCCAGATGCTCTTTCCAATAGTGGTCGAGGCTTTGCAGCAGGATCTGCTTTTCCACCTGCAGCCAGTTTTCCTCGGGGATGCCCACCTGCTTGGCGGCCATCCTTTCATCGAGCTGGGTCTGCAGCCGCTCGATGAACAGCTCCTGGTCGACGGACTGTTCCTTCACCCAGGCGTCGAGATCGACATCGAGGTTCAGCTGGTTGGTGACATCGACCTTGAGGCCCTCCACATCCCATTGTTCGGGGTAGGTGCCTTCGGGGCAGTGGCGCTCCACGATGTCGGCCACGGTGTCGCGGCGGAATTCCTCCACCACATCGGACACCTTTTCGGCGTCCATGATGTCGGCGCGCTGTTCATAGACGACCTTGCGCTGGTCGTTCATGACGTCGTCATACTGGAGGAGCTGCTTGCGGATGTCGTAGTTCCGCGCCTCGACCTTCTTCTGCGCGGTCTCGATGGCTTTCGAGATCCAGGGGTGGACGATTGCCTCCCCATCGTCGAGGCCCGAATTCATCACCCGCGTCAGCATGTTCTGCTGCCCGAAGATGCGCAGCAGATCATCGTCGAGGCTGAGGTAGAAGCGGCTGAGGCCCGGATCGCCCTGCCGGCCGGAGCGGCCGCGCAGCTGGTTGTCGATCCGGCGGCTTTCGTGGCGTTCCGTGCCCAGCACGAACAGGCCGCCGGCTTCGCGCACCCGTTCGCGCTCGGCGGAGACTTCGGCCTTGATCCGCTCGATCGCGGCGCTGCGCTCGGGCCCTTCGGGCACCTGCGACAGCTCGTCCTCGATGCGGAACTCCTCGTTCCCGCCCAGCTTGATGTCGGTGCCGCGCCCGGCCATGTTGGTGGCGATGGTGACGGCGCCCAGCCGGCCCGCCTGCGCCACGATATGCGCTTCCTGTTCATGGTAGCGCGCGTTCAGCACCGAGTGGCGGACGCCTTCGGCGGTGAGATATTCCGACAGCTTCTCCGACTTCTCGATGGAGACGGTGCCGACGAGGACGGGCTGGCCGATCTTTGCCTTTTCGCCGATCGTCTTCACGATGGCGGCGAACTTGTCGGCCTCGTTCTTGTAGAACTCGTCCTGATCGTCCTGCCGCTTCACCGGCAGGTTGGTGGGAATTTCCACCACGTTCAGCTTGTAGATGTCGTAGAATTCGGGCGCTTCCGTCGCGGCCGTGCCCGTCATCCCCGACAGCTTGGGATAGAGGCGGAAGTAATTCTGGAAGGTGATGGAGGCGAGCGTCTGGTTCTCGGGCTGGATTTCCACCCCTTCCTTCGCCTCGACCGCCTGGTGCAGGCCATCGGACCAGCGGCGGCCATCCATCATGCGGCCAGTGAATTCATCGATGATGACCACCTTGCCGTCGCGGACGATGTAATCCGTGTCGCGGCGGAACATGTGAACGGCGCGAAGGGCCTGGTTCAGGTGGTGGACGACCTGCGTATTCTCGAAATCATAGAGGTTTTCGCCATGCAGGTGGCCGGCGGCCTCCAGCGCGCGTTCGGCGAATTCGGTGCCGTCCTCGGTGAGGATGATCGACTTGCCCTTCTCGTCCTTCTCGTAATGGTCGGGCTGGAAGGTCTTCACGATCAGGTCGACCGCCAGATAGAGGTCGGTCTTGTCGTCCGTGGGGCCGGAAATGATGAGCGGGGTTCGCGCCTCGTCGATCAGGATCGAGTCCACCTCGTCGACGATGGCGTGGTTGAAGGCCCGCTGCACCATCTGCGAGCGATCATATTTCATGTTGTCGCGCAGGTAATCGAAGCCGAATTCGTTGTTGGTGCCATAGGTGATGTCGGCGGCGTAGCTCATCCGGCGCTCGACATCGTGCATGTTGGGCACGATCACCCCCACGCTGAGGCCCAGCCATTTGTAGAGCTGGCCCATCCATTCGGCGTCGCGCCTGGCGAGATAGTCGTTCACGGTGACGACATGGACGCCCTTGCCCGGCAGCGCGTTCAGATAGGTGGCGAGCGTGGCGACGAGCGTCTTGCCCTCGCCCGTGCGCATCTCGGCGATTTCGCCCCGGTGCAGCACCATGCCGCCGATCATCTGCACGTCGAAATGGCGCATGCCGAGCACGCGCTTCGACGCCTCGCGCACGGTGGCGAAGGCTTCGGGAAGGAGGCTGTCCAGCTTTTCGCCGCCGGCGAGGCGGTCGCGGAAGATGCGGGTCTGATCCTGCAGCTCGGCGTCCGTCATCGCCTCATATTTGGGTTCCAGCGCGTTGATCTGGCGGACGGTCGATTGAAGCGACTTCACATAGCGGTCGTTCGACGATCCGAAGATGGCCTTGGCGACCTTGTTCAAGCCAAGCATGGAATGCCTTCACATATGGGGCGCAGACGGCCTGTGGCCGCTGCCTGTTGCTGCGCCAAATAGGTATGGGCCCGGTGAGCGTCAATTGCGCGGGGTCGCCTTTCGTGTGTCGGCCATGAAAGAGGCGGGCCTGCCGGCATGGCAGACCCGCCCTCTGATCGCCGCAATGGGCCCTGCGATCAGGCCGCCATCTGGCGGCGGCGGCGCATGGCTGTGCCGACGAGGCCGAAGCCCATGATCATCATCGCCCAGGTGGCGGCTTCGGGCACGGCGCCGATCCGGACCTCGCCAAGCCCGGTCCACTGCCACTGGTCGCCATGGTTGTTGAGGAGATCGAGGCGGACATAGCGGGCATCGCCGGACAGGGCATAGACCTGCGCGGGCAGCGGAAGGCCGGTGCCCTTGGCCAGCGTGCCCTGGGTGGCGGGGGCGAATGTGACGCCGTCGGTGGAGAGCGAAACCGTGAAGTCCTTCGCGCCTCGCACGAGGCTGTAGCCCATGCCGAAATCGACATTGTAGGTCCAGATGCGGATGTCGGCGAGGCGGGTGACCTTGCCCAGATCGAAGACGAGCCAGGCGGGCTCGCCGGTCGTTTCTGTCATCCAGTGGTTATTGTAGTTGCCATCGTGCAGGCCGCCGGACAGGCCGGAACCGTTGATGAGGTTCTGGGCGTTGTACGTCCAGAAGGTGGAGCTGGCGGCGACCGCGGCGGGCTGGATCACGGCCGGGGCGGCGACGGCCGGGGTGGCGGCGAGAAGGAGGGCGGTGAACATCAGGCGCATGGAAATCTCCCTGTTGAGGTGGGGGCCTGATGGCGGGCGGCGGTTGCGGACAGGTGACCGTTTTCGGGAACTTTCGTGACGGCGCGCGCGGCGGGACTCGCGCGCGGGGCGCGGGGCCGCTAAGCGCAGGCCATGACCATTTCACCGCTTGCCACGCCCTTTCCCGAGCTTCCCGAAATCGCCGGCGTGCGCCGTGGCGTGGCGACGGCCGGGTACAAGCCCTGGACGCGGCCGGATGTGACGCTGCTGGCCTTTGATGCGGGTACCAGCGTGGCCGGGGTGACGACGCGATCGAAATGCCCGTCGCCCGAGGTGGAGCTGTGCCGCCGCCACCTGACCTGGGGCGCGGCGCGCGGGCTGGTGGTGAATGCGGGCAATTCCAACGCCTTCACGGGTGCGAAGGGGGCCGAGGCCTGCGCGCGGCAGGTTGCCGAAGCCGCGAACCTGCTGGGCTGCGAGCCGGCGGAGGTGTTCGCGGCCTCCACCGGGGTGATCGGCGTGCCGCTGCCCGTGGAGAAGGCGGTGGCAGGCGTGCACGCCGCCTTTGCCGCGCTGGGCACCGCCGGCTGGCTGGACGTGACGACCGCCATCGGCACCACCGACACCTTTCCCAAGGCCGCCGTCCGCGAGGCGATGGTGGGGGGCGTGAAGGTGACGCTGGTGGGCTTCATCAAGGGATCAGGCATGATCGCGCCGGACATGGCGACCATGCTGGGCTTCATCGTGACGGATGCGGCCGTTGCCGCGCCGTTGCTTCAGACGATGCTGGAGGCGGCGAACCGGCGCAGCTTTTCCTGCATCACCGTCGACGGCGACACCTCCACCTCTGACACGGTGCTGGCGTTTGCGACCGGCAGGGCGGGGCATCCCCTGCTGGAGAGCGCGGATGCGCCGGGCGCGGATGCCTTCGCCGCCGCCCTCCACGACCTGTGCCGCGAGCTGGCGCAGCTGGTGGTGCGCGACGGCGAAGGGGCGACGCGGTTCGTGGAGATCCGCGTTACGGGCGCGGTTTCGGACGACAGCGCGCACAGGATCGGCCTGAGCATCGCGAACTCGCCGCTGGTGAAGACGGCGATCGCGGGCGGCGACGCCAACTGGGGCCGGGTGGTGATGGCGGTGGGCAAGGCCGGGGAGCCGGCGGAGCGCGACCGCCTCTCCATCCGCTTTGGCGGCGTGGAAGTGGCCGCGAACGGGATGGTGGTGCCGGGCTATGACGAGGCGCCGGTGGCCGCCCATCTGCAGGGGCAGGACATCGACATCGCGGTGAACCTGGGGATCGGCGACGGCCGCGCGACGGTGTGGACCTCGGACCTGACCCACGGCTACATTTCGATCAACGCGGATTATCGCAGCTGACCCTTCCGGCAGCTGATCGCCGCCCCCAGCGAAGGGCATGATGGACGCCATGACCAGCCTGATCCTGCATCATTATCCGACGTCGCCCTGGGCCGAGGTGCTGCGGCTTGCGATGGGCCTGAAGGGCCTTGGCTATGGCTCTGTCGAGCCGCCCGTGATCTGCCCGAAGCCGCGGCTGGCGGTGCTGACGGGGGGCTATGTGCGGGTGCCGGTGCTGCAGAACGGGGCCGACATCTTCTGCGACACGGCCGCCGCGATCGACGCGCTGGAAACGCTGCACCCCGACCCCACGCTGTTTCCGGCGCCCGCCGGGCAGGGCCACCGGCTGCTGGCGCAGCTGGCGCAGGGGCCGGTGTTCTTCTGGGCGGTGGGGGCCGCGATGGGCGCGCTGCCGACAGAGGGGATGGAGGAATTCTGGGCCGACCGGGAGGCCCGTTTCGGAATGAAGCCGGCCGCCTTCCGGGCGATGGCCCCGCACCTGGCCGCCCAGTTCGAAGCGCATCTGGCGAACCTGGACATGGCCTTGTCGGACGGGCGCGCCTTTTTGGGCGGGGACGCCCCCGGCCATGGAGACCTGGCGCACTATCAGCTGCTGTGGTTCCAGAAGGCGCGCTTCGGCGGGGATCTTTCCCCCATCGTGGCAGACCGGCCGCACCTGGGCGCCTGGGCGCAGCGGGTGGCGGACATCGGCCACGGGCGGCCGGTGCCGATGGACGCGGAAGGTGCCATCGCCGTTGCGCGCGCGGCGGAGCCCACGGTGCGCGGCGTCGTTTCGCCGGGTTCCGGGTTCGAGGCGGGGCAGGAGGTGCTGGTGTCGCAGGAAGGCAGCAACGACGCGCCGACGGCGGGCCGGCTGGCGGTGCTGACGGACCGGCGCATCACGCTGCTGCGCGACCACCCCGAAACCGGGGCGGTCGCGGTGCATTTCCCGAGGCTGGGGCAGATCATCCGCCCCGCCTGACGGGGATTCAGCCCAAAGGCCGGTTCAGAGGCTGCCTTCGATCCAGCCCTTCAGCGCCGACTTGGGCGCAGCGCCCAGCTGTTCGGCGACCTTTTCGCCGCCCTTGAACACCAGCAGCGTGGGGATCGAGCGGACATTGTATTTCGACGCCCATTCGGGTTCGTCGTCGATGTTCACCTTCACCACCTTCACGCGGCCATCCAGTTCGTCGGAGATTTCCTCCAGCGCGGGGCCGATCATGCGGCAGGGGCCGCACCATTCCGCCCAGAAATCCACCAGCACGGGGGTTTCGCTTTTCAGCACTTCGTCCTCGAACGAGGCGTCTGTCACCTTCACGGTCGCCATCGGCACAGTCTCCTTTGCATCCGAGATAGCCGAGCCGCGCCTTCAATCAAGCGGCAACAGCCCCTCCATATCCTTGGCCGTGCCCAAGAGGAACTTGGGGCCTGAGGTGTAGAGCAGCGCCACATCGACGCGCCGGCCGGGGAAGGCCTGCGCCAGCACGGCACGATAGGCCGCCATCTGCCGCCGGTGCGCGACGGAGGCGGCGGCGAAACTGCCAGGCACGGACAGGCCGGTCTTGAAATCGACGACCAGCACACGATCCGATTCCACCAGCAGCCTGTCCACGATGCCCGCGATGGCCTGCCCCTCCACCAGCCCGGCGACGGGAGCTTCCGCCAGCGATTGCGGGCCGAACAGGGCCTCGTGCGCGGGATCCGCCATCACCGCCAGCACCTGCGCCGCGATGGCGGATGCCTGCGCGCCCGCGCCCTGCCGCCCGAGCCAGGCGAGCGCCTGCGCCTCGCGCGCGTCGGGCGGAACGGCGGGCAGCCGTTCGAACAGGCTGTGGATCCAGCTGCCGCGCTGCGCGGCGGCGCGCATCGCCTCTGCCGCCGGGCCTTCGGGTGGCGGCTCGGGGAGGCCGGACGGCGTGACCGGGCGCGACGGACGCGGCGGCGGCGGGGCAGCGCTGGTCAGCACGTCGTGAAGCTTTTGCTGCGCCGGATCGGGTGACAGCGACCCACCGCCCGCCACCGGCGGCACCCAGCGGCCGGCGCGATGGCGCAGCATCCCGCCATGGGCGGTTTCGATCCGCTCCACGCCGGGCAGCGATTCCAGCACGGGGGCGAGCCGGACGTGCCAGCAATCGCGCGAGCCATCCGCGATCTTGTCCAGATGCTTGCCGCTGACCGCGCCGCCGATGAACAGATGATCCGCCGCCCGCGTGAGGCCCACATAGAGCAGGCGAAGATCCTCCTGCTGCTCGCGCACTTCGATCGCATCGAGCGCGGCGACGACGGCGGCCGGGCTGTCCTGCTTCTTCGGGTGGAACAGCGGCAGGCTGAGCCCGTGGTGACCGATGCGGACATGGCCGTCGTTCCGGCGGCGGCGCTGGTGGGCGGCATCCGCCAGCACCACGACGGGCGCTTCCAGCCCCTTGGAGCCGTGGATCGTCATCAGCCGGACCTGATCCGCCGCGGCCTCTGCATCGCGCTTCACATCGGAGCCCTCGGCCTCGATCCAGGCGAGGAAGCCCGCGAGCGCGGGCGGGTTCGCCTGTTCATAGGCGAGCGCCTGCTGGAGCAGCTCGTCGATCGGGTCATTCGCCTGCGCGCCCAGCCGGGCGACGAGGCGGCGACGCCCGCCAAGCTGACCGGACAGCAGCAGATCGAGAAAGCGCGCCGGGCCGGCCATGTCCGCCATCGCCAGCACCGCACCGAGCCAGTCCCGCGCCTCTGCCGCGCGCCCGCCGCCGGACGACACCCGGCCGAGCGCGGCCCAGAGGCCGGGCCGCCCGCCGCCCAGCGCCCGCACCTCCTCGTGCGACCAGCCCAGGAAGGGCGAGACAAGAAGCGTTGCGAGCGTCAGATCATCCTCTGGCTGGACGGCGAAGCGCATCACCGCAAGGCAATCGAGGACGGCCAGCGGTTCCGTCAGCAGCAGCCGGTCCACCCCGGCCACGGGCACCTGCCGCTCGTGCAGCTCTGCGACGAGGGCGCCCATCAGCCAGCTGCGCTTCCTGAGCAGGATCAGCACATCGCCCGCCAGCGCCCAGCGGCCCTTCGCGGGCAGCCAAAGCCTTTCGGCGCCATCCGGCTTCAGCCAGCCGGCGATCCGGTCGGCAAGCCATTTCGCCATCGCCCGGTCGGCGGCTTCGGCGCCGTCTTCGGGTGTGTCGCCCTCGTCCGGGCCGGCGGCGGCATCCTCTTCGTCGCCCTCTGGCGTGATCGCGGGCCACAGCACCACTTCGCCCGGCGCATCGGCGCGGTGCGGGACATGCGGCGGGGGAGACTGTTCCATGCCGAGGGCGGCCGGCCCTTCGCGGGCAAGGAAGCCGTTCACCACATCCAGCACGGCCGGGCCGGAGCGGAAGCTGAGATCGAGATCGACCCCTTCGATGGGGCGCCCGGCAGCGGCGGCCACGGGCGACAGCGACTTGCGCCAGCCTTCGAACACCTCCGGACGGGTGCCCTGGAAGCCGTAGATCGCCTGCTTGTGATCACCCACGACGAACAGGGTGCGTTGGCGGCCTGCGCTGCTGTCGAAATAATCCTCTACCAGCCGGCCGATGATCGCCCACTGCCGGTCGTTGGTGTCCTGCGCTTCATCGACGAGCACATGATCGAAGCGGCTGTCGAGCTTCCAGCCGACATAGGACGGCATGCCCGTCGGCCCCAGGAGATCGACGGTGCGGGCGATCATGTCGTCGTAATCGATGGCGAGCGCGGCGCGCTTCAGCCGGACGTAGCGCGCGACAACGCGATGGCCCGCGCGCAGCGCGCGGGCGGCGATTTCGGCCGTGGCAAGCCGGCGGTCGTGATCGAGCAGCGCCCGCAGCTGGTCTGCGAGGGCGTCGATGACGGCGCGAAGCTGCGGCTGCTTCTTCAGGGGCGTGGCGTGCGGCTTGGTGCTGCCGTCGGGCCTCAGAACCTGGGCACAGAGGGTGACGAATGTGTCGGCCCGGCCATCGGCGTCCTGCGAAAGCCAGGCCTGGACGGTGGCGGCCGATGCATGGCCGGTGGGGGTGTTCCAGGCCGCCATCCCGGCGGCGAAGGCGCGGGCGTTCCCCTCGTCGAACCGGCCGGGGGCCAGGCCCTGGCGCAGGCGGTCGCCGGGTTGTTCGCCTTCCTCGACGCCGAGCCAGGCCCGGACGGCGGTTTCCGCGCCCCGGACGTCGGTGAAGCGGAGCAGGGAATCGGACTGGGCGATCATCGCATCCAGCGCCTGCATCACGCCGCCCTCCCCCTTCAGGATGGACAGCTGGGCGAGATCATCGAGATAGGCGGCATCGCCTGTCGCCTGCGCGTCCGCAATCGCTTCCGAAAGGGCCTGGCGGCGCAGCTGCCGGGCGTCGCGCTCGTCCAGGGCGCGGAAGCCGGGCGGGAGGCCCGCCTCCAGCGGGAAGGCCGCGAGCAGGCCTTGCGCGAAGGCGTGCAGCGTCTGCACCTTCAGGCCGCCGGGCACATCCAGCGCCTCTGCGAACAGGGCGCGGGCGCGGGCACGCAGCGGGGCGGAGGGTGCGACGCCCATCGCCGCCAGTTCGGCATCGAGCCGGGCATCGGTGTATCCGAGCCAGTCGCCCATCCGCTTTACCAGACGGTTCTGCATTTCGGCGGCGGCTGCCTTGGTGAAGGTGAGCGCGAGGATGCGGTCTGGCGGGCTGCCGTCGAGCATGAGGCGCAGGATGCGGTCTGTCAGCACATGGGTCTTGCCGGTGCCGGCCGAGGCCGCGACCCAGACATGCCGGGCCGGATCGGCCGCCAGCCGCTGCGGCGGGGTGCGTGGCTGCGCGTCGGGCGGGGGTGCGGCGCTCAACGGCCGAGCCATTCCGCGACGCGGGCCAGATGATCGAAATCGCGGAAGCGACGGCCATAGACCATGTGCTGCTTGGCGCGGAACGGGCGGTCGCCCAGCAGCCAGCCTTCGACCAGCCGGGTGAAATCCTCGAACGCGGCGGACAGATGGGTTTCGAGCGCGTCCGACCCGGCCTTCTTGCCGAGCGCGGGCTGTTCCTTGCCCGGATCGATGCCGCCGGACAGCTTCAGATAGTCGAGACGCCCGACCGGCAGATCCCCGCTGACGCCCAGACCGCCGCCGGCTGCAATCGCGGCGAGGAGGGCCAGCTGCGTCTGGTAGAGGCTCTCGACCTCACCGATGGTGGGGAGCGTGCCGGTCTTGTAATCGAGGATGCGGAGCGCATGGCCGTTGCTGTCGATGCGGTCTGCCCGGCCCTTCAGGGTGACGCCGCGCCATTCGAGCGTGCCTTGCGCTTCCCAGGCGGCGGGGGTCCAGCCTGCTGCGCCATCCTCTTCCAGCCGTTCCACCACCCAATCCACCATGCGGATCACGCGGGGGCGCCACAGTGCGGCGAGATCGGGGCGTTCGCCCAGCCCGGCGAGCAATTCGTCCACCAGCTCCAGCCGCCGCGCCGGGCCGGGGCGGCCTTCGCTGAGCCAGCGTTCGAGGATGTCATGCACCACCTGCCCGCGTTCGCCGGCCGTCGGCTCTGCATCATGGCGGTCGAGCGGCTTCAGGCCGAGCATGCGC
>NZ_JAYRCW010000009.1:12462-42693 GCF_041909755.1 Sandaracinobacter sp. | reverse complement strand
GCCCGCCACGAAGCGGCGGTTCGCCAGATGCTCGAAGAACACATCTTCCGGCACCAGCCCGGGCACCGCCACAACCTGCCAGCCCGTCAGCGTCATCAGGCGATCGGACAGGCGGCGGAAATCCGGGATTCCGCCAGCGCCCAGATCCAGCCTCGCCAGCCCGTCGAGGAAATCGGGGTGGGCGCGGCCGGGCAGCAGCGCCGTCTGCCGGGCATAGATGCGGTCCCACAGGGCATGTTCGGCCGGCGTATAGCCGTCCCACCCTTGCGGAATCGTCCAGTCCTGCGCGGCCCCCTCGGGCGGCGCGGTCAGCACATGCGTCATGCGGTGCAGGATAGCAGAGCCGGGCCGGCGCGACTACGCTTGGCGCCATGATTCGCGCCATCCTTTCGGCAGCCCTGCTGCTGTCCGCCCTTCCCGCCATCGCCCGGCAGTCCGAAGCGCCGCCAGCGCAACCGGCGCCGCCCGCGCAGGAAGTGCCCCCGCCGCCGCCCGCGAAACAATGGAAGACCGAACGGGTGAAGCTGCAGACGGCGCATGGCCCGATCGTCATCGAACTGGAGGTGGAGCGCGCGCCCGTCACCTCGGCCAACTTCCTGAAATATGTGGACCAGAAGCGCTTCGACGGGATCAGCTTCTATCGCGCGCTGACCTTTCCGGGGCGCCCTGATCTGGGGCTGATCCAGGCGGGCCAGCGCGACCAGAAAAAGCTGCTGCCGCCGATCGCGCACGAGCCGACGACGAAGACCGGCCTCAGCCACACGGACGGCACGATTTCCATGGCGCGGCTGGCGCCCGGCACGGCGGCGGCGGATTTCTTCATCATTATCGGAAATCTCTCCACGCTGGACGCCAACCCGGCCGCCAAGGGGGACAATGCCGGGTTCGCCGCCTTTGGCCGCGTGGTGGACGGGATGGACGTGGTGAAGAAGATCCTCGCCTCCCCCGTTTCCGCGACCGAGGGCGTGGGCGTGATGAAGGGGCAGATGATCGCCAAGCCCGTGCCCGTCGAGACGGCGCGCCGCGCGCCCAAGTGACCGCGACCGACCCGGGCGCCGCCTGGGAGGAGGGCGCGCTGGTGTCGCGCCGGTTCGGGGATGTCTATGCCTCCCGCAGCGGGGCGCTGGCGCAGAGCCGGGCGGTGTTCCTGGCCGGGTGCGGTCTGCCGGCGCGCTGGCACGGGCGGCGGCGCTTCACCGTGGCCGAACTGGGCTTCGGCACCGGGCTCAACATGCTGGCCGTGCTGGCGGCGTGGGGCGCCAACCGGCCGCCCGATGCGACGCTGCACCTGTTTTCGGTGGAAGGCTTCCCGCTGGCGAAGGCGGATGCCGCCCGCGCGCTGGCGGCCTTCCCGGAGCTGGCGGACCTTGCCGCGCAATTGCTGGCGCAATGGCCCGCAGGCGCGCGCGGGCTGCACCGGATCGATTTTCCGGCGCTGGGCGCAATGCTTGATCTGATGATCGACGATGTGGGCGCAGCGCTGGCCGGGTGGGGCGGCCGGGCCGACGCCTGGTTTCTCGACGGATTTTCGCCGGCCAGGAACCCGGCGATGTGGACACCTGAAATCCTGCGGCAGGTGGCAGAACGGACGGCTCCCGGCGGTCGGGCGGCCACCTGGTCCGTGGCGGGCGCGGTGCGGCGCGGGCTGGCGGATGCGGGCTTCACGGTCGCGCGGATGCCGGGCTTCACGGGCAAGCGCGAGCGACTGGAAGCCTGCCTGCCCGGTGAACCGGCTGATCCGCCCCTGCCGCGCGTCGCCGTCATCGGGGCAGGGATCGCGGGCGCGTCGCTGGCGCTGGCGTTCCGCGACCTGGGCATGGAGCCGAGGATCTTTGCCGACGGGCAGATGGCGTCGGGCAACCCGGCCGCGCTCGTTTCGCCCCGGCTGGCGGCGGGGAGCGAGGCGGGGGCGGCGCTGCACGCGCTGGCATTCCGCCGGGCGGTCGAGCGGATCGGGCGCAGCGCGCCGGGGGCGGTGATCGCGCGGGGGGCGGAACGCCTGCTGAAGCCGGGCGAGATCGGGCGGGCGGAGGCGACTGCGGCGTCAGGACTGTTTCCGCCGGGCAGTTTGTCTCTGTACGGTGACAAATTGGTTTTCGGGGATGCGCTGGTGGTAGCGCCAGACCGGCTGCGGGCCTGCTGGCTGGGGGATGTGAAGTCCGCCCGCGTGGACGCGCCTGTGCAGGGACCGGACGGCTGGCGGATCGGCGGAGAAGGCCCGTTCGATGCGGTGGTGATCGCGGCGGGCTTCGCGACGGCGGCGCTGGCAGGGCTGCCGCTGCGGCCTATCCGGGGGCAGGTGACGACGGCGGACATACCGCTCGACCGGCCGCCCACGAGCTGGGGCGGCTATGTCGTGCCGACGGAATCGGGGCTGTTGTTCGGCGCGACGCACGATCGGGGCGATGCCGATCCCGCCGTGCGGGCGGCGGACCAGCAGCGAAATCTGGAGGGGCTTGCCCGGCGGATGCCCGATCTCGCCGCGCAGCTTGCCGGGGTGGAACTGGGGGCGGTCGCGGGCGTGCGGGCGGCGGCGGGCGATCATCAGCCGGTCGCGGGGGCGCTGGGCGGCGGGCTGTTCGTGCTTGGCGGCTTCGGCGGACGCGGCTTCGCGCTGGCGCCGCTGCTGGCGGAACATGTGGCGGCGCTGCTGGCGGGCGTGCCCTCGCCGCTGTCGGCCGCTATGGCGCGGCTGGTCGATCCCGGGCGGCTTTCTCCGGCGTCCACGCCCATGGCGGCGTCCGCAGCCGCTCTGCCAGCCAGTCCATCAGCAGCCTGACGCGCAGCGGGCGCAGCGGGCTGGGCGGGGTGATCAGGTAAAGGCCGAGCGGGGCGGGCCGCCAGTCGCACAGCAGGGGTTCCAGCCGGCCGTCCTCCAGCAGATCCGCCACCAGGAAGTCGGGCTGGAGCGCGATGCCCGCGCCGGCGAGGCAGGCGGGGTTCAGCGCGCCGCCGCTGTTGGCGCGCAACGGGCCAGACACCGTCACGCTGTAGTCCGCACCATCCGGCCCGGCGAAGCGCCAGACATCGGGCGGGCTGACATTGGTGTAGAGAAGGCACTGATGCTTCGCCAGATCGGCGGGGTGCAACGGCCGGCCATGCGCCTGAAGGTAGGCGGGGCTGGCGACGGGGATGCGCTGAACAGGGCACAGCCGGCGCGCGATCAGGCTGGAATCCGCCAGCTGGCCGATGCGCAGCACCACATCCTGCCCGGACGCGACGATGTCGATCCGCGCGTCGTCCAGGCTGAGGTCGATCGAGACCTGCGGATGGCGGGCCAGGAACTCGGGCAGCAGGGGGGCGATATGGGCGCGGCCGAATTCCAGCGGGGCTGCCAGCCGGATCACGCCGGCGGGAATGGCCGTCGCCTCGCCCAGCCGCTCCTCCATCTTCTGTGCGGCCAGCACCAGCGCCTGCGCCTCGGCGAGCGCATCCTGCCCGAGGACGGAGAGCGAGAGGCGGCGCGACGTGCGGTGGAACAAGGCCGCGCCCAGCCGCTCTTCCAGCCGCGCCACCGCGCGGGAGACGGTGGGGACGGACAGGTTCCGCGCCCGCGCGGCGCCGGCGAAGCTGCCGGCTTCCGCCACCGCCACGAACAGGTCCCAGGCCTCGAAATCCGGCACCAACATTTTCTGAAACGATTCCTTTCGATCCTTCCACTTTTCTATCGCAATCCGGCCCGTAAATGAAGGGGCGTTCCGGGCGACCGGATTGCAGGAGACAAGGGATGATCGAAGTACGTCCGTTCGAGACGCTGGGCGCCGCCAACCATGGCTGGCTGGACGCGCACCATCATTTCAGCTTCGCCGGCTATCACGAGCCTGCCCGCATGGGCTGGGGGGCGATCCGGGTGTGGAACGATGACATCATCGCCCCGCAATCCGGCTTCCCGCCGCACCCCCACAAGGACATGGAGATCATCACCTATGTCCGTTCGGGGGCGATCACCCACGAAGACAGCATGGGCAATCGCGGCCGCACCGAAGCGGGCGACGTGCAGGTGATGAGCGCGGGCACCGGCGTGCGCCACGCGGAATATAATCTGGAGGACGAGGAAACCCGCATCTTCCAGATCTGGATCCTGCCGGAAGCGCTGAACGCGAAGCCGGCCTGGGGCGCGCGGCCTTTCCCCAAGGGCGATCGCGCCGGGGCCTTCGTGCCGCTGGCGAGCGGGATGGGCGACGACGGCGCGCTGCCGATCCAGACCCCGGCCCGGGTGCTGGGCGCGACGCTGAAGGCGGGCACTGCCACCAGCTATCGGTTCGGGCCGGGGCGCGTCGGCTATCTGGTGCCGGCCGAAGGCCGGGTGCGGATCGACGGCAAGACGGTGAACGCCCGCGACGGCGTCGCCATCCGCGATGTCGAAGAGCTGACGATCGAGGCGCTGGAGGACAGCGAGCTCGTCCTCGTCGACGCCCTGAAATGACCCTTCATGGAGGCCCCGCCCGCGCGGCGGGGCCTCTTCCCCTCTTTAATCCTCAAGGAGCAGTCCAATGACCAAGGTTCTCGTCCTCTATTATTCCTCCTACGGCCATCTGGAGACGATGGCGGACGCCGTCGCCGAGGGCGCCCGTTCGGCCGGCGCTGAAGCGGTGGTGAAGCGCGTGCCGGAACTGGTGCCGGACGAGGTCGCGAAGGCCAGCCACTTCAAGCTGGACCAGAAGGCCCCGATCGCGACCGTTGCCGAACTGGAAGACTATGATGCGATCATCGTCGGCAGCCCCACCCGCTTTGGCCGGGTCGCCTCGCAGATGGCGAACTTCTGGGACCAGACCGGCGGCCTGTGGTTCCAGGGCAAGCTGATCGGCAAGGTGGGCGCGGCCTTCACCTCCACCGCGACCCAGCATGGCGGGCAGGAAACCACGCTGTTCTCCATCCTGACCACGCTGATGCACCATGGCATGGTGCTGACGGGCCTGCCCTACAGCTTCCAGGGGCAGATGCGGAATGATGAAGTCACGGGCGGCGCGCCCTATGGCGCCACCACCATCGCCAACGGAGACGGCAGCCGCCAGCCCAGCCAGACCGAACTGGACGGTGCGAGGTTCCTGGGCCGCCATGCCGCCGAAGTGGCCGCGAAGCTGACGGCCTGACGATCCCTCGGGCGGGCGCCACCCGGCGCCTGCCTGTTGCGCGCCATCCGGCGCGGGCCCGTTGCGCCGTCGCCCCCGCCGTGGCAGGTTTCGCCGCTGTGGCTGGGGCTTCCGGATCGATGGGAACGGGCCGATAGGCCGTCGCGCACCCTGAGCGTGCGATCCCGCTCGCCTTCCTGATCGGCATTGCCGTCGGCACGCTGCTTCTGGCGCTGCCCGTTTCGCGGGCGGGCGGGCTTGCGGGCGAAGGCGGCGCGCCGCTGATCGTGGCGCTGTTCACCGCCACCTCGGCCTTCTGCGTGACGGGGCTGGTGGTGGTGGACACGCCCACCTACTGGTCCCCTTTCGGGCATGGGGTGATGCTGCTGCTGGCGCAGGCCGGCGGCATCGGCATCATGACGGGCGCGACGCTGCTGGGCCTGCTCGTCACGCGGCAACTGCGGCTGAAAAGCCGGCTGCTCGCGCAGAGCGAGATGAAAAGCCTGGACCTGGGCGATGTGCGCACCGTGCTTCGGCTGGTGCTTGCGGTGACGCTAGTGACAGAGGCTATCCTGGCCCTGTGTCTGACGCTGCGTTTCCTTGGCTATGGCATGCCGCTGGGGCAGGCCCTGTGGCAGGGGCTGTTCCATTCGGTGATGGCCTATGTGAACGCCGGATTTTCCACCCTGCCCGAAGGGCTTGCCGCCCACTCGGGGGACTGGCTGCTGGGCATTCCGCTGATGATCGGCGTGATCCTGGGCGGCATCGGCTTTCCCGTGCTGCTTGAGCTGCGGCGGGAATGGCGCCGGCCGCAGGGCTGGTCGATCCACACCAAGCTCACCCTGTGGGGCAGCCTTGGTCTCACGCTGATCGGGATGGCCGCGATCCTGCTGTTCGAATGGACCAACCCGGCGACGCTGGGGAAGGCCGGCCTGTCCGAAAAGCTGCTGGGCGCGCTGTTCCATTCGGTGATGACGCGATCCGGCGGCTTCAACCTGCACGACACGGCGGCGATGGGGGCGGATTCGACGCTGATCTCGTCCGCGCTGATGCTGATCGGCGGCGGCAGCGCCTCCACCGCGGGGGGTATCCGCATCACCACCTTCCTGCTGCTGGGCTTCGTGGTCCTCAGCGAGATCCGGGGCCAGACCGATTCCGTCGCCTTTCGCCGCCGCATCTGCCCCAATGTGCAGCGTCAGGCCGTCGCCGTGGCGCTGACGGCGGTGGGGGCTGTGTCGCTCGCGCTGCTGGTGCTGGCGAGCTTCGTGGATGCGCCGGTCGAGAAGATCATGTTCGAGGTGATTTCCGCCTTCGCGACCGTCGGCCTCTCCACCGGCCTTTCCGCCAGCATGCCGCCCGGCGGGCAGCTGGTGCTGGTGATCATGATGTATGTGGGGCGCGTCGGCACCGTTTCGCTGGCCACGGCGCTCGCCACCCGCATGCGCCATTCGCCCATCCGCTATCCCGAGGAGAAACCGATTGTCGGCTGATGCCCAGAAGGACGCCCCGCCGGTGATGGTGATCGGCCTTGGCCGGTTCGGCACGGCGGTCGCGCGATCGCTGACGCGCATGGGGCACGAGGTGCTGGGCGTGGACCAGGCGATGGAGGTCGTCCAGTCCATGTCGGAAGAGCTGACCCATGTGGTGCAGGCCGACACCACCAATCCGGCCGCGCTGCGGAAGCTGGGGGCCGGGGAAATGGCCCACGCCGTCGTCGGCATCGGTTCCGATATCGAGGCCAGCGTGCTGACCGTGGTGGCGCTGGCCGACGCCGGCTGCCGCGACATCTGGGCGAAAGCCGTGAACGCCAATCACGGCCGCATCCTTGAGCGGGTGGGCGCTGCGCATGTGATCTATCCCGAGGCCGAAATGGGCGAGCGCGTCGCCCATCTGGTGACGGGCAAGATGATGGACTTCATCGAATTCGACGACGGCTTCGCCATCGTGAAGACCCGCGTGCCCCGCTTCATGGCCGGCAAGAGCCTGATGGCGACGGACGTGCGCAAGGCCCATGGCGTGACGATCGTGGGCGTGAAGCGCCCGCGCGAGCCCTTCATCCAGGCCGTTCCGGATACGGTCGTCTATCTGTCGGACCTGCTGATCGTTTCAGGCCCGACGGACATGGTGGAGCGGTTCGCGGCGCTGACCTGAGCGCCGCGCACCGCCCGGCCCTTCAGCCGTTGCCGATGCCCAGATCCAGATCCTCCACGCTGTCCGCGGCATAGGCCTCGGCGGCGAAGGCCCAGTTCAGGTGCCTTGCCGTCACCGCGTCCAGATAGGCTTTCCGGGCGCGCTGATGATCCAGGTAATAGGCATGTTCCCACACATCCAGCACCAGGATCGGCTTCAGATCCTCCTCGATCACCGGGGTCTGGGCGTCATGGCCGCCCATCACCTCCAGCCGGCCGTCCTCGTCGGCCACCAGCCACACCCAGCCGCTGGCGAAATGGTCGACGCCCGCGTCCACCATGGCTGTCTTCAGATTTTCGACCGATCCGAAATCCCGCTCGATGGCGGCCAGCAGCGCGCCCTGGGGCGCGCCGCCGTCGGGGCTCAGGCTCTTCCAGTAGAAGGCGTGATTGAAGTGCTGGGCGGCGTGCACGAAGATGTCGCCGGCCGATACCTGCTCCGACACTTCGTCCGGGTCGGCGTCGGCGGTTTCGCGGATGATGTCCAGCAGGCTGGCGTCGGTGAAGTCATGCGCGTCGGCCAGCGCGTTCAGCTTGTCCACATAGGCCTTGTGATGGCCGGCATGGTGCTGGGCGAAGGTGTCGGCGGAAATGGCCGGCGCCAGCGCGTCCGTGGCGAACGGAAGCGGGGGAAGCGAGAAGTTTGCGGGCATGCGGACTCTCCGGCTGTTTGGGGGTTCGGTTGCAGTAGTCGCACGAGGTTTCCGTTCGATGGATGGACTTCCGGCCTATCGGCCCGGATCAGGGTGCGAAGGAGGTGAACAGGAAGAAGGCGAAGATCACCAGATGCACGGCACCCTGCAGCACGGTCGTCCGCCCTGTCGAGAGCGACATCGACGAGACGAGCAGGGTGAGCGACAGCAGGGTGATGCCCTTGGCGTCGAGGCCCAGCACCAGGGTCCAGCCGAAGAAGACGGACAGGCCCGCGATGATGGGCACCGTCAGCCCGATGGTCGCCAGCGCCGAGCCGAGCGCGAGGTTCAGGCTGGTCTGCAACCGGTCGTTCCGGGCGGCGCGCACGGCCGCGATTCCTTCGGGCAGCAGCACGACCCCGGCGATGACCACGCCGACGGCCGACAGCGGCGCGCCCGATTTCACGATCGCGGCCGCCAGCGGGTCGGACAGGGTCTTGGCAAGCAGCACCACGGTCGTCAGGCTGGCAAGCAGCAGCCCCAGCGCCAGCCACATCTGCCGGGGGGTGATGCTGCCCGCGTCATGATGCTCGTCGGCCCCGCCGTCCTCGGGCAGGAAATAGTCGCGGTGACGCACCGTCTGCACCACCACGAACAGCAGCCACAGCACCAGGCTGGCGGCCCCCACCAGGATCAGTTGCGAATTGGTGTAGGTGGGGCCCAGGGTGGAGGTGGTGAAATTGGGCAGCACCAGCACCAGCACGGCAAGGGCCGCCAGCGTCGTGGTGGCGGCGGACACGCCATGCAGGCCGAAGCGCTGCACATGGTGGCGCGCGGCCCCCACGGTGATGCACAGCCCCACCACGCCCGCCAGGATGATCATCACCGCCGAATAGACGGTATCGCGCAGCAGCGCGGCTGATGCGCCCGGCTTTGCCAGCATCAGCGTCACGATAAGCGCGCATTCGATGACGGTGACGGCCAGCGCCAGCACCAGCGTGCCGAACGGCTCCCCCACCTTCACCGCGATCACTTCCGCATGGTGGACGGCGGCCAGCACCGCCGGGATCAACAGCGCGCCCAGCATCAGCGCGATCGACACATCCGACGCGCGGGCGTGGAACAGCGCCAGCGCCACGATGGCGGCCGCAGGCGCCAGCCAGCTCCAGAAAGGGGCCGTGCGGGCGAGATCGAGAGGTCGGACGAGGGTTTCCGCCAGCTCCCTCATGCCGCCGCCCGCGCCTCGGCGAGGAGCGGGGCGGTCGCGGCCAGCAGCCAGTCCCGCGCGGGGCCGTCGAGCTGGGGCTCCAGCGCGGCGCGCACCCGTTCATGATAGGCGTCGAGCCAGCCGGTTTCGGCGGGCGTCAGCAGCGCAGGCTCGATCAGCCGCTTGTCGATGGGGGCCAGGGTGATCGTCTCGAAGGCCAGCATCGGCTGTTCGTCCGTCGGGCGGCTGTCCTCCACCACGATCACCAGATTCTCGATGCGGATGCCATAGTCGCCCGCCTTGTAGAATCCGGGCTCGTTCGACAGCACCATGCCGGGCAGCAGCACTTCCTCCACCCCGGGCGCACCCACGGCGGCCGCGATCCGCTGCGGGCCTTCATGAACGCCCAGGAAATGGCCGACGCCATGGCCGGTGCCATGGGCATAATCGAGCCCGGCCGACCACAGGAACTGCCGCGCAAGGATATCCAGCTGCCCGCCGCGCGTGCCCTTCGGGAACCGGGCGACGGCGAGCGCGATATGGCCCTTCAGCACGCGGGTGTAGCGGTCCTTCATTTCCGCCGTCGGCGTACCCAGCGCGACCGTGCGCGTGATGTCGGTGGTGCCGTCGGGATACTGGCCGCCCGAATCGATGAGGTAGATCGTCTCGCCCGCGAAGGCGCGCTTCGTCTCCGGCTCCGACCGGTAATGCGGCAGGGCCGCGTTCGGCCCCACGGCGGAAATGCTGTCGAACGACAGATCCTTCAGCAGGTTCGATTCCCGGCGGAAGGCCTCCAGCCGGTCGGATGCGTCGATCTCGTCGGCCGGCAGCGCCGTTTCCAGCGAATGCAGGAATTTGGCGATGGCCCCGCCGTCGCGCACATGGGCGGCGCGCATGCCGTCCAGCTCGACCGGGTTCTTGGCCGACTTCGGCAGGATGGTGGGATCGCGCGCCTCGATGATCCGCGCCTTGCCGCGTCCCAGCGCCTCGAAGATGGCGGCGACGGACCAGGCCGGGTCCAGCATCACCGCGCCCTCCAGCGCCTCCAGCGCGGGGCCGAAGGCTTTATAGGGCTGGATCGTCACGTACGGCCCCAGATGCGCGGCGACTTCGCCCGGAATCTTCGACGGCGCGGTGAACAAGGTGGCGGTCGCGTCGTCGCGCACGATGGCGAAGGCGCGCACGACGGGCGTGCGGGCGACATCATGGCCGCGGATGTTGAAGGCCCAGGCGATCGAATCGAGCGCGGAAAGCAGCACGGCGGTCGCGCCCGCCTTCTTCAGCTCGGCGGCGATCGCGGCGCGCTTGTCGGCAGAGCTGCGCCCCGCGAATTCCGCGCCATGGATTTCCGCCGCACCCATCGGCGGGGCCGGCTGATCCGCCCAGACCTTGTCCACCGGGTTCGCGGCCACCGGCACCAGCCGGATGTCCTTCGCCGCCAGCGCCGCTTCGGCGGTGCGCAGGAAGGCCCGCGTCGTCAGCCAGGGATCATAGCCGATCCGCGATCCGGGGGCGGCGTTTTCCGCCAGCCACAGGTGCAGCGGCTCGGCAGGCACCGAGCGATATTCGTACAGATCGCCATCCACCTGCGCGCGCACCTGGATCGTGTAGCGCCCGTCCACGAAGATCGCTGCCCCGCAGGCGGGGCCTGCATCGGTCGGGCGATCCGCCAGCACGGCGGCCGATCCGGCGCTGCCCTGAAAGCCCGTCAGCCAGCCCAGCCGCTGGGCATAGGCGCCGACATATTCCGACATATGCTCGTCCGTCAGCGGCACGATGAACCCGTCCAGGCCGTCGGCCTTCAGAGTGGCGCGGAGGGCGGCGAGCTTGGCGGCAGAATCTGTCATGCCTGCAATGTAGGGAATCCCGCCGGAACTGGCCAGTCGCGGCCGACAATTCCCAGCACCTGGAACAGCCGGCCCATGGCCCCTGCGGCGCACAGGCGCACCCGCGCCGCCTCGATCTCGGCCCGGCGTTCCAGGCTCGCCAGCCGCTTCAGCGCTTCGGCCCGGTCGTCGAGGCCGATCGCCTGCAGGAACGGCCCCTGCGGCTGAGGGCCGAACACCCGCGCATGGGCCGCAGCCGCGCGGGCAATGGCCGCGAAATCGACATGGGCGGAAATGTCCGCCTCGCCCAGCGTTTCCAGCGCGTCGGCGAAGCGGCCGCCTTTCAGCGCCTGCAGCGTGTCTCCGGTGGCGGGGCCGGAATAGCCATAGTCGATGAACAACGCCGCGCCGCCCTGCGCCGCCAGCCGGCGTGCAACCGCTGCCGCCACCTGCTCGGCGCCGAAATTGCGTTCGTGCACGCTGCCCGGCGGCGAATCGCGGATCTCCGCGGGCAGGAAGGCGAGGTTGGCGCCGACGCTCCGGTCCCAGCGCGGCCCGCGCGAGGTCAGTTCCACGCGGCGCATCACCCAGCCATCCTCCACCCGCTCGAACTGGGTCAGCGGCAGGGCGTCCAGAAACTCGTTCGCCACGAGCAGCAGCGGGGCGTCGGTGGGCAGGGTGGACAGGTCGTCGTGCCAGGCGGCCTCCGGCACCGCCTTTGCCTGAAGGGTGCGCAACCGGGGGCTTTTCTCGATGAAATGCACCGAAAGCGCGGCGCGAAGGGCCGGCGCCGCACGGCCGATGGCGCGCAGCGCATCCGCCATCAGGGTTCCGCGCCCCGGCCCCAGCTCTGCCAGGATCACCGGCGCGGGCGATCCGGCGCGCAGCCACAGGTCTGCCAGCCACAGGCCGATCAGCTCCCCGAACATCTGGCTGATTTCCGGGGCGGTCACGAAATCGCCCGCCACGCCAAAGGGTTCCCGCGTGGCGTAATAGTGATCCGCCGCGATCGCCATCACGCGCGCCAGCGGCAGCGGCCCTTCGCGCCGCAGCAGGTCGGCGATCTCGGGGCTCACGCCGGGGCGGTTTCCGAAGCGGTCTCGCGCCGGTTCAGCGTGGCCAGCAGCCACAGGCCGCCCAGGATCATCGGCAGCGTCAGAAGTTGCCCCATGGTGAGGCCGATGGGCAGCACGCCCAGCTGGGCATCGGGCTCGCGGAAGAATTCGATCACGAACCGCGACAGGCCATAGCCGGCAATGAAGATGCCGCCCAGCAGGCCGGGCTTCAGCCGCGCCCGTGTGGCCCAGAACAGGAAGGTCAGCACGATCAGCAGCAGCGCGCCTTCCAGCGCGGCTTCGTACAGCTGGCTGGGGTGGCGCGGATCAGGCCCGGCGTCGGGGAAGATGATGCCCCAGGTGCCGTCCGTCGGCCGGCCCCACAATTCCCCGTTCACGAAGTTGGCGAATCGCCCCAGCAACAGGCCGATCGGGGTGACGACCGCGACATAGTCGAGGATCCTGAGCGCGGAGAGCCCCTGTGACCGGGCATAGAGGACGATGGCGAGGATCACGCCCGCCAGCCCGCCATGGAAGCTCATCCCGCCTTCCCACAGCTTGAAGATGTCCAGCGGGTTCTGGAGATACTGGGACGGGTTGTAGAAGATCACATAGGCGAGCCGCCCGCCCAGGATCACGCCCAGCGTGCACCAGGTGACAAGGTCGTCCACATGCTTTGCCGTCATGGGCGCGCCGGGCCGCCGCACCATGCGCAGCAGCAGCCACCAGGCAGCGATGATGCCGATGATATAGGCGAGGCTGTACCAGCGCAGCGCGAGCGGCCCGATCTGGAGGGCGACAGGGTCGAGCCCGAGGCTCGCCCATTCGACAGGTGTCTGGAAAAATTCCATGCCGGGCTTCATATCGGCTGTAAGGAGAGAGCGCGAGAGCGCTTTTGGGAGAGAGACAGGATAATGGACGAAACGCCCGAACTCGCGGCCTTCCGCGCGGAAACCCGCGCATGGCTGGAGGAAAATTGCCCGGCCGAGATGCGGACGCCGCCCGGCGGCGACAACGACATGTGCTGGGGCGGGCGCAAGTGGAAGTTCCGCAGCGAGGCGCAGAAGCTATGGCTGGAGCGCATGGCCGCGAAGGGCTGGACGGTGCCGGAATGGCCCACCGAATATGGCGGCGGCGGCCTGACGAAGGACGAGGCCAAGATCCTGCTGCAGGAAATGCGCCGCATCCGGGCGCGGCCGCCGCTGTCCTCGTTCGGCATCTGGATGCTGGGGCCGGCGCTGCTGAAATATGGCAACGAGGCGCAGAAGAAGGAGCATCTGCCGAAGATCGCCCGTGGCGAAATCCGCTGGTGCCAGGGCTACAGCGAGCCTGGCGCGGGCTCCGATCTCGCCAGCCTGCGCACCTCCGCCATCCTCGAGGGTGACGAATATGTGGTGAATGGCTCCAAGATCTGGACCAGCTATGCAGACAAGGCGGACTGGATCTTCTGCCTTGTCCGCACCGATCCGGACGCCCCCAAGCATCTGGGCATCAGCTTCCTGCTGTTCGACATGGAGAGCCCCGGCGTCACCACCAGCCCGATCAAGCTGATTTCGGGCTATTCACCCTTCTGCCAGACCTTCTTCGACAATGTCCGCGTGCCGGCCGAAAATCTGGTCGGCACGCGCGGCAAGGGCTGGGACATCGCCAAATATCTCCTCACGCACGAGCGGGAGATGATCGGCGACATGGGCTCGCCGGGCCGGGATTCGATGCACCAGATCGCCAAGAAGGCGATCGGCACAGATGGCGAGGGCCGGCTGAAGGACAGCCTGCTGCGCGCCGACATCGCCCGGCACGAGATCGACGCCTTCGCCTTCGCGCTGACGATGGAGCGGGTGAAGGATGAAGCGAAGGCCGGGCAGGGCGTGGGCGCCCTTTCCTCCATGCTGAAATATTACGGGACCGAGCTGAACAAGAACCGGCAGGAACTGCTGATGTCGATCCAGGGCTCGGACGGCCTCACCTGGGAGGGGGAGGAGCGCTATGACGGCGCACTGGCGCGCGAATGGCTGCGCAGCCGTGCCAATTCCATCGAGGGAGGAACATCGGAAGTGCAGTTGAACATCATCGCCAAGCGCGTTCTCCAGCTTCCGGGGGCCTGATCAGATGGCATTGGTTCTGACCGACGAGCAGCGGATGGTGAAGGAATCCGCAGAGGGCTTCTTCGCCGAAAACGCCCCGGTTTCGCAGCTGCGCAAGCTGCGCGACGCGGCTGATGCCGACGGCTTCGACCGCGGCCTGTGGGCGAAGATGGCCGAGATGGGGTTCGCGGGTGTCGCCATTCCCGAACAGTTCGGCGGCGCCGGGCTGGGCATGGTGGCCGCCGGGCTGATCCAGGAAGCGATCGGCCGCAACCTGTCGCTGTCGCCCTTCCTGTCGTCGGCGGTGTTGTCCGCCACGGCCATCGGCAAGGGCGGAAGCGCGGACCAGAAGGCATCGCTGCTGCCGAAGATCGCCGCCGGCGAGCTGATCGTGGCGCTGGCGGCCGACGAAAAGGCCCGGCACCAGCCGGCCAGCATCGCCACCCGGGCAGAAGCATCGGGCAACGGCTTCCGGCTGACGGGCGCGAAGCCCTTCGTGCTGGACGGCCATGTGGCTGACAGGCTGATCGTTGCCGCCCGTACCTCCGGCGCGGACGACGAGAAGGCGGGCATCACCCTGTTCCTCGTCGATCCGAAGGCGTCGGGCGTGGGCGTGAAGCGCCGCTCCATGGTGGACAGCCGCAACGCCGCCGAACTCACGCTGGATGGCGTGCAGGTGGACGGCGCGGACGTGCTGGGCGAGATCGGCGGCGGCTTCGCGATCCTGGAAGCCGCGCTGGATGCGGGCCGCGCCTGCCTTGCGGCGGAAATGCTGGGCGTTTCCGCCCAGAGCTTCGACACCACGGTGGATTATCTGAAGCAGCGCGAGCAGTTCGGCGTGAAGATCGGCACCTTCCAGTCGCTCCAGCACCGGGCGGCGCACCTGTTCTGCGAGATCGAGCTGGCGCGCTCCGTCACGCTGAAGGCGCTGACCGCGCTGGACGAGGGCGACGAGCGCGCCGCCCTGTTCGTGGCGCTGGCGAAGGCGAAGGCCGGCGATGTCGTGAAGCTCGCCACCAACGAGGCGGTGCAGATGCACGGCGGCATCGGCATGACGGACGAGTTCGACATCGGCTTCTACATGAAGCGGGCGCGTGCTGCGGCCGAGACCTTCGGGGACAATGCCTTCCACGGCGACCGCGTCGCCCAGCTGCTGAATTATTGAGGACGACAATGGCCCTGACCGATCTCGACAAGGCAATCGACGCGGCGACCGCCGCCATCACGGCGCCCGGCGGGCAGCTGGCGCTGGGAACGGCGAACATCCGGGGCGCGGACTATCCCGTGTTCGAAAGCGCGCCCCAGTCGCTGCGCGAGTATCTGGCCTTCTTCCTGGCGACCAACGCCGACAAGGAGTTCATCGTCTATCAGGGCGAGCGGCTGACCTTTGCCGACGTGCAGGCGCAATCGGTGCGGATCGCGGCCGCGCTTCAGGCGCGGCACGGCATCGCCAAGGGGGATCGCATCGCGATCGCCATGCGCAACTATCCGGAATGGGTTTCAACCTTCCTCGCCGCCGTGATGGTGGGCGCGGTGGTGGTGCCGATGAACGCCTGGTGGAAATCGGACGAGCTGGCCTATGGCATCCGCGATTCCGGCACCCGGCTGGTGTTCGCCGACGAGGAGCGGCTGCGCCGCATCCGCGAGATCGAGGGGCTTTCGGTCAGTGTCGTCGCGGTGCGGACCAGCCACCAGGTGGCCGCCCAGCTGGGGGCGGAAACGCTGGAGGATGCGATTGCCGCGTCGCCGCCCGCGCCCTGGTATCTGCCGCCCATCTACCCCGAGGATGACGCGACGATCATGTACACATCGGGCTCGACCGGGGCGCCCAAGGGGGCGGTTTCCACCCACCGCGCCATCGTGTCGGGCTCGATGAACTATCTGGTGCAGGGCCTGTCCATGCTGCAGCTGGCGCAGGCGGCCGGCACCGAACTGCCCGCGCAGCAGGTGATGCTGCTGAACGTGCCCTTGTTCCACATCACCGGGCTGGTGCCGGTGCTGCTGGTGTCCATCGCGATCGGCCGCAAGCTGGTGATCATGTACCGCTGGGATGCAGGCGAGGCGCTGCAGCTGATCGAGAAGGAGCGCGCCACCTATTTCGTGGGCGTGCCCACGATGAGCCTGGAGCTGATGCAGCACCCCGACCGGGACAAATATGATCTCTCCTCGCTGCTGGACATCGCGGGCGGCGGCGCGCCGCGCCCGGCCGAACATGTGGGCCGGCTGGCAGACGCCTTCCCGGGCAAGAGCCCGGCGATCGGCTATGGGCTGACGGAAACCAACGGCGTCGGCGCGGGCAATATCCGCGAGAATTACCGGCTGCGGCCCGATTCCACGGGTCGCGCATCGAAGCCGCTCGTCGAGCTGGCGATCTTCGACGACGCGATGAAGCCCTTGGCTGCAGGCGAGGTGGGCGAGGTGTGCATCCGCTCGGTCGCCAATGTGCGCGGCTACTGGAACAAGCCGGAGGCGACCACCGCTGCCTTCACCCGCGACGGATGGTTCCGCACCGGCGATCTCGGCAAGCTCGATGCGGACGGCTACCTCTATATCGTGGACCGCAAGAAGGACATCATCATCCGCGGCGGGGAGAATATCGCGGCCGCCGAAGTGGAGGCCGCGATCTACAGCCACCCGGCCGTCGCCGAAGCCTCGGTGTTCGGCCTGCCGGACGAACGGCTGGGCGAGATCGTCGGCGCCGTCGTCTATCCCAAGGGCGGCGAGCCGCTGGAGGGCGAAGCGATCATCCAGTTCGTCGCGCGCGACCTCGCCGCCTTCAAGGTTCCCGCCCGCGTTTGGGTGGTGGCGGAACCGCTGCCAAAGCTCGGCTCCGGCAAGATCGACAAGGTGAGCCTGCGCGGGCATTTCCGCGAGGTGCATCAGGGCCGGACCGCAGCGTGATGCGGGCATGAGCTTTGCCCTGAGGCGCGCGGGCGGGGCGGACGCCCCGGCCGTGCGGCAGCTGTTCCACGACAGCTTCACCGCCACCTTCGGCCATATCTATCCGCCGCACGAACTGGCGGACTTCCTGGCCGAGATGTCCGACGCGCGCTTCCGGGCCGCGTGCGAGGCCGACGACCACGCCGTGATGCTGGCCGAAGGCCCCGGCGGCGAGCCGCTGGGTTACTGCATGCTGGGCCCGCAGGAACTGTCGGCCTACATCCCCGACCTGCTGGAAGGACGGCGCTGGTGGGTGCTTCGGCAGCTCTATCTGTCGGAACAGGGCAAGGGCACGGGCCTCGCCGATGCGCTGACGGACTGGGCGATCGCAGAGGCCCGCGCGCGCAGCGTGCAGGATCTCTACCTCACCGTCTGGGTGGAAAACCACCGGGCGCGGCGCTTCTATGACCGGCACGGCTTTGTCGAAGTCGGCAAATATCCCTATGTCGTCGGCTCCACCGTCGATGACGACCGGATCCTGAGGCTCATTCTTTGATCACACGGCTGACCGCCCGTTCCATCCGCAGCCCGCACGGGTTCCTCGGCCGCACCGGCGGCGTCTCGGAAGGGATCTTCGCCAGCCTGAACGTGGGGCTGGGGTCTTCCGACGATCCCGCCCATGTGCGGGAAAACCGCCTTTGCGCGCTGAATGCCGTGGCACCGGCCGCCCGGCTGGTGACGCTGCACCAGGTGCACAGCGCCCGCGCCGTCGAGGCAGGCGACTGGGCCGACGACGCCCGGCCGGAGGCGGATGGCCTTGTCACCGATCGCCCCGGCCTTGCGCTGGGCATCCTGACGGCGGATTGCGCGCCGCTGCTGTTCGAGGATACCGAAGCGGGCGTGATCGGCGCCTGCCACGCCGGCTGGAAGGGCGCGCTTGGCGGCGTCATCGGCGCGACCATCGGCCTGATGGAGCGGCTCGGCGCGCGGCCCGGCCGGATCGCAGCCGCGGTCGGCCCCTGCATCGGCCGCCGGTCCTATGAAGTGGATGATGGCTTCCGCAGCCGCTTCGAAGCGGCGGATCCGGAAAACGGCCTGTTCTTCACCGACGCCCGGCCCGGCCACGCCCTGTTCGATCTGGAAGGCTATTGCATCAGGCGGCTGGCCGAATCGGGCATTCACGCCGCCGAAGGGCTGGGCGCAGACACGCGGCCGGATGACGGCCGCTTCTTCAGCTATCGCCGCAAGACGCTGGCGGGCGAGCCGGATTACGGCCGCCAGCTCAGCCTGATCGCGCTGCGCGGCTGACGCCATGAAAAAGGGGCCCCGGCGCTGGCCGGGACCCCCCTTTTCGTTTCTGGCCGAAGCGAAGGCTTACTTCGTCGCGGCGTAGAGATCCCACAGGCCGGCAATCTCGCTCGCGGAGCCGGCAGGCACCGCCTTGAACGACTGGCGCGCAGCCGCGGCCTGTCCGGCGCGGATCTGGGCGATGCCCTTGAACAGCGCGGCTTCGCCCGGGTTCGGGCCCTTCTGCGCCGTGGTGAAGGCCGCGATCGCCTGCGGATACTGGCCGGCGCCCAGGAAGGCGTTGCCGGCCGCAAGCGCGGTCGCGGGGGACTTCGCGGCGCCCGGCGCGGCGGCGAGGGCAGCGGCCTGGCGCTTCGCGGCGGCTTCGACCAGCTTGCCCGTCATCGGGTCGCCTGCGGGCAGCACGCCCGAACCGCTGGCCGTCTTCACCACGTCGGCTGCGACGCCCGGCTGCCCGGCCACGATGGCGAGCTTGGCGAACTCCTGCACGTCGGCCGCCGTCGTCAGGTTCCCCGTCTCGCGCATCAGGTGATAGAGGGCGAGCTTGGAATCGCGCGACATGGGGCCGGACTTCATGTCCACCAGCAGGGCGCGCCAGCGGGCCGGCGTCGGATCCAGGCGGATCAGCTTCTGGATGGTTGCCAGCGACCCCTTCTTGTCACCCATCTTGCTCTGCGCGGCGGCAAGGTTCTGCAGCGCGTTCACATTGTTGGGGTTCCGGTTCACCATTTCCTGGTAGATCTTCGCGGCTTCGGCGGGCTTGCCCTGCTGAAGATAGGACTGGGCGATGATCGTGGTCTGGCCCGACTTGCGGGCGGCGGCGATCGCCTTGTCATACTGGCGGGCCTGGTAATAGAGCGGCGCCAGCTGCGAGGCCGGGGCGCCCACGCGCTCCAGCTCGGCGGCGGCGGCCCCATAGTTGCCGGCGCGCGTATAGACATAGGCGGCGGTTTGCGAGACCTTGGTCCGCTCGGCCGGCGTGCTGGCGGCGGAACGGGCCTGGTTCACATAATTGGTGGCGGCGGCGGTGTTGCCGGCCTTGGCGGCATTCAGCGCCTGCTGCAGCGGCTTGCCGACGGCGGGCGAGATCGCCTGCGCGAACGCCGCGCTTCCGGCAACGGGAAGCCCCGCCATCGGCAGGGCAGTGACCAGCCCGAGAGCGACGAGCGGAAGCCTGGAAAACAGATTCATTGACGACCTTTCTTGTCGGTGGAACGCAGGGACACGCACAGTGGCACTCACTGCCCGTCTGCCACGCCGCGCATGGCGCGTGCCTGAACAGATGGAATGGAGCCCCCGCTCCCAGTGCCGTGCAGCAATAGGGGAAGGTTTCGCGCAAGAAAAGGTGCCTGTTGCCCCAATTTCCCGACATGGGGCAGACGGTTTTGACAGCGCGGTTGAATGCGCTAGGGCCATGTCCCGAATTCAACAGCCAGGTGAGCGCAGCCGGTGACCACAGCCTTCATCTTCCCCGGCCAGGGGAGCCAGTCCGTCGGCATGGGCAAGGCCCTGGCCGATGCCAGCCCCGCCGCCCGCGCCATGTTCGAGCAGGTGGACGAGGCGCTGAAGCAGAATCTGACCCGCCTGATGTTCGAGGGCCCGGAAGATCAGCTGACGCTGACCGCCAACGCCCAGCCGGCGATCATGGCCTCCAGCCTTGCCGCGCTGGCCGTGCTGGAGGCCGAGGGCGGCATCCGGCTGGCCGAAAAGGCGGCGTTCGTGGCCGGGCACAGCCTTGGCGAATATTCCGCGCTGGCCGCTGCCGGCGCCATCCCCGCAGATGTGACGGCGAAGCTGCTGCGCCGCCGGGGCGAGGCGATGCAGGCCGCCGTGCCGCCGGGCGAAGGCGCGATGGCCGCGATCCTGGGTCTGGGGATGGAGGATGTGCAGGCCATCGCGGAAGAGGCCGCGCAGGGCGAGGTCTGCACCTCTGCCAACGACAATGCGCCGGGGCAGGTGGTGGTGTCGGGCCACAAGGCCGCCGTGGAGCGTGCGCTGGTGCTTGCGAAGGCGAAGGGCAGCCGCCACGCCGTGCTGCTGCCGGTTTCCGCGCCATTCCACTGCCCGCTGATGGCCCCCGCCGCAGACGCCATGGCCGAGGCGCTGGCCGCCGTTTCCATCGCCCCGCCGCTGGTGCCGCTGTTCGCCAACGTCACCGCGGCGCAGGTGATCGCGCCTGAGGAGATCAAGGCCCTGCTGGTGCAGCAGGTGACGGGAACGGTGCGCTGGCGCGAATCGGTGCTGGCGATGCAGGCCGCCGGCGTGACCCGGCTGGTGGAGTTCGGCGGCAAGGTGCTGGGGCCGATGGTGAAGCGCATCGCGCCCGACATCCAGAACCTGTCGGTCATGAAGCCCGACGACATCGAGGCGGTGCTGAAGGCGCTTTGAACGGATCCGGCCCGACCGGGCCGCGAGCGCCCTGCGCGCTCCAGCCAGTGCGAGGAGAAACAAGCATGTTCGACCTGAATGGAAAGACCGCGCTCGTCACCGGCGCCAGCGGCGGCATCGGCGGGGCGATCGCCCGCACGCTGAAGGCGCGCGGCGCGACGCTGGCGCTGTCGGGCACCCGGGCAGAGGCGCTTCAGGCGCTGGCCGACGAGCTGGGCGGCGCGGCGGTGCTGCCCTGCCGGCTGGATGTGGCGGAGGAGGTGGAGGCGCTGGTGCCTGCCGCCGTCGAGCGGCTGGGGAAGCTGGACATCCTGGTGAACAACGCCGGCATCACCCGCGACGGCCTCGCCATGCGGATGAAGGACGAGGACTGGGCCGCCGTGCTGAAGGTGGATCTCGAGGCTGCCTTCCGGCTGTCGCGCGCCGCGCTGAGGCCGATGATGAAGGCGCGCCACGGGCGCATCGTCTCGATCAGTTCGGTTGTCGGCTCCATCGGCAACCCCGGCCAGGCCAATTATGCGGCGGCGAAGGCCGGGCTGGAGGGGATGACCCGCAGCCTCGCGGCCGAAGTCGCCAGCCGGGGCGTCACCGTGAACTGCGTGGCGCCCGGCTTCATCGCCTCTGCCATGACGGACGCGCTGACCGACGACCAGAAGGCGAAGATGTTCGAACGCATTCCCGCCGGCCGCTTCGGCGAGGGCGCGGACGTGGCGGCAGCCGTGCTGTGGCTCGCCAGCGACGAGGGCGGCTATGTGACGGGGCAGGCCATCCATGTGAACGGCGGGATGCACATGGCTTGAAGCATGCTTTGGGCCTGAAGCATGCACAGGGCCTGAAGCACGCACTGGGCCTGAAGCCGGTGCGCCCCCGCTTGCATGGGGCAATCGGGACGGCTAGTGCGGTTTGGCATATCCACGGGGGCCCGACGGTGGTTCGGACCCCGAATGAAAGGGTTAGAGGAATGAGCGACGTCGCCGAACGGGTGAAGAAGATCGTTGTCGAACATCTCGGCGTGGACGCCGAGAAGGTGACCGAAGAGGCGAGCTTCATCGACGATCTGGGCGCCGACAGCCTCGACACCGTCGAGCTGGTCATGGCGTTCGAGGACGAGTTCGGGGTGGAGATCCCGGACGATGCGGCCGAGAAGATCCTGACCGTGAAGGACGCGATCGC
Organism: Sandaracinobacter sp.; assembly: GCF_041909755.1. Classification (NCBI taxonomy): domain Bacteria; kingdom Pseudomonadati; phylum Pseudomonadota; class Alphaproteobacteria; order Sphingomonadales; family Sphingosinicellaceae; genus Sandaracinobacter; species Sandaracinobacter sp. Next base: position 20,879 of record NZ_JAYRCW010000009.1, on the reverse strand, counting down.
CTTCATCGCCGCCAACGGCAAGTAAGTCGGATCCGGGCCGCGCCCCTGCGCGCGGCCCCTTGACGGCCTCGTGGGTTCCACGGGGCCGTTTCCTTATCTGTCCCCCGCGGCTATGGCGGCAGCAGGGACCGCCCGGCCGGAACGGCGGGGCATGAAACTGGGAGACGAGGATGCGCCGCGTTGTCGTGACGGGCCTGGGGCTTGTGACCCCGCTGGGTGGAAGTGTCGAGCAGACCTGGACGCGGCTGATCGCCGGCCAGTCAGGCGCGGGGCCGATCACCCGTTTCGACGCCAGCGACTACAGCTGCCGCATCGCCTGCGAGGTGAAGCCCGCCGACTTTGACCCCAATCTGCGCGTCGATCACAAGATCCAGCGGCAGGTGGACCCGTTCATCGTCTATGGTATCGATGCCGCCGGTCAGGCGCTGGAGGATGCCGGGCTGACCGACATGCCAGAGGCGGACCGGCTGCGCGCGGGCACGCTGATCGGCTCGGGCATCGGCGGCCTGCCGGGAATCGCCGAGGAAGCCATCGTGTTGTTCGAACGCGGCCCGCGCCGGGTGTCTCCGCACTTCGTGCATGGCCGGCTGATCAACCTGGTGTCGGGCCAGGTCTCCATCAAATATGGCCTGATGGGGCCGAATCATGCGGTCGTCACGGCCTGCTCCACCGGCGCGCACGCCATCGGCGACGCCGCCCGGCTGATCGCGCTGGACGACGCGGACGTGATGGTGGCCGGCGGCACCGAAGCCACCATCTGCCCCATCGGCATCGCCGGATTCGCGCAGGCCCGCGCGCTCTCCACCGGCTTCAACGACGAGCCCACCCGCGCCAGCCGCCCGTGGGACAAGGGACGCGACGGCTTCGTGATGGGCGAAGGCGCCGGCATCGTGGTGCTGGAGGAATATGAGCGCGCGAAGAAGCGCGGCGCGAAAATCTATGGCGAAGTGGTGGGCTATGGCCTGACCGGAGACGCCTATCATGTGACGGCGCCGCACCCCGAAGGCTCGGGCGCGTTCCGCTCCATGCAGATGGCGCTGAAGCGCGCGGGGCTGAACCCGGGCGACATCGATTATGTGAACGCCCACGGCACCTCCACGCCCATGGGCGACGAGCTGGAGCTGGGCGCGGTGAAGCGGCTGTTCGGCGCCGACATCGGCAAGGTGTCGATGAGCAGCACCAAGTCCGCCATCGGCCACCTGCTGGGCGGCGCGGGCGCGGTGGAAAGCATCTTCACCCTGCTCGCCCTGCGCGACCAGATCGTGCCGCCGACGCTGAACCTTGAAGATCCGTGCGAAGGCGCGGAAGGCGTCGACCTGGTCCCGTGGAAGGCGAAGGAGCGCAAGGTCGAGGCCGTGCTGAACAACAGCTTCGGCTTCGGCGGCACCAACGCGACCGTCGTGTTCAAGAAGGCCTGATGGCCGCAGGCGCCAGGGTCGCGGGGCAGCCGCGCTGGGTCGTGTGGGGGGCGGTTCTGTCGCTCCTCGCCATGCTCACGCTCAGCCTGTGGACCGCGACGATGTGGCGGCGCGCGCCGCTGCCGGGCGCAGACCGGATCGAGGTGGAGATCCCGCGCGGCGCCTCCATCGGGCAGGCGGCCGACATCCTGGAGAAGGCCGGCGTCGTCGACAGTTCCGAGGCCTTCGAGCTGCTGGCCCGCGCGCTGGGGGACAGCCGCGAGATCCAGTATGGCACCTATGGCTTCTTCGAGGGCGAGGGCTGGGGCTCCATCCTGGAGCGGCTGAAGCGCGGCGACACGCTGATCGTGCGCATCCCCATCCCCGAAGGCATGCCCTCCATCCAGGTGGCGGAACGGCTGAACGCCGTCGGCCGGCTGAAAGGCCGGGTGGAGCCGCCCGCCGAAGGCACGGTGCTGCCCGCCACCTATGAGGCGAAGATCGGCGAAACCCGCGCCGATGTGCTGAAGCGGATGCAGCAGGCGATGACGGAGGAACTGGACCGCCAGTGGGAGCGCCGCTCCGAGCATACGGCCGTCAAGACGAAGGACGAGGCCGTCATCCTGGCGGGCATCGTGGAAAAGGAAACGGGCGACCCGTCCGAGCGGCGGCGCATCGCGGGCCTTTATTCCAACCGGCTGAAGCAGGGCATGCGGCTGCAGGCGGACCCGACGGTGATCTACCCCGTCACCAAGGGCAAGCCGCTGCAGCGGCGCATCCGCCAGTCGGAACTGCGCGCGAACAACGGCTACAACACCTATGTGCGCGACGGCCTTCCGCAGGGGCCGATCACCAATCCGGGGCGTGAAAGCATCGCCGCCGTGCTGGACCCGGAAGTGCATGACTATCTCTACATGGTGGCCGACGGCACGGGCGGCCACGCCTTCGCCCGCACCTACGAAGAGCATCAGGCGAATGTGGCCAACTGGCGCCAGATCCGCCGCGACCGCGGAATCTGACGCAGCCGCGCCCGCCGGGCCGGGGCGTCGGCCCGCTTGACCCGGCGGGAGTGGGGGGCCTAACGCCAGCGGGTCATGACAGCGCCACGCACCCTCTACGACAAGATCTGGGATGACCATGTCGTTTCCACCCGCGACGACGGCACCTCGCTGATCTTCATCGACCGCCATCTGATCCACGAAGTGACCACGCCGCAGGCGTTCAGCGGGCTGAAGGCCGCAGGCCGCCGCCTTCGCCGCCCGGATCTGACGCTGGCGGTGCCGGATCACAATGTGCCGACGACGGACCGCCGGCAGCCCATCACCGATCCCGAATCGGCGGCCCAGCTTGCGGCGCTGAAGGCCAATTGCGCCGAGTTCGGGGTGGAATATTTCGACGTCGATGCGCCCGAACAGGGGATCGTCCATGTGATCGGGCCGGAACAGGGCTTCACCCTGCCGGGCGTCACCCTTGTCTGCGGCGACAGCCACACCTCCACCCATGGCGCGTTCGGCGCGCTCGCCTTCGGCATCGGCACGTCCGAGGTGGAACATGTGTTCGCCACCCAGACGCTGCTGCTGAAGAAGTCGCGCAACTTCGCCGTCACCGTCACGGGCAGCCTCGGCTATTCGATCACCGCAAAGGACGTTGCGCTGGCGATCTGCGGCGTGCTTGGTACGGCGGGCGGCACCGGCCATGTGCTGGAATATCGCGGCCCGGTGATCGAGGCGCTCAGCATGGAAGGGCGCATGACGCTCTGCAACATGTCGATCGAGGCGGGCGCGCGCGCCGGGCTCGTCGCGCCCGATGACAAGACCTTCGCCTATGTCGCCGGCCGGCCGCGCGCGCCGAAGGGCGCCGATCTGGAACGGGCGCTCGCCTGGTGGCGCCAGCTGCCCACCGATCCCGGCGCCCGGTTCGACCGGGAGGTGGTGATCGACGGCAGCGCCATCGCCCCGCTCGTCACCTGGGGCACCAGCCCGGAGGACGTCGTGCCGGTGACGGGCGTTGTCCCCTCGCCCGACAGCTTCGCCGACGCATCGAAGCGCGCGGCGGCGGAAAAGTCGCTGGCCTATATGGGCCTCGCCCCCGGCACCCGGATGGAGGATGTGGCGGTGGAGAACATCTTCATCGGCAGCTGCACCAACAGCCGGATCGAGGATCTGCGCGCGGCGGCCGAGATCGTGAAGGGCCGCCGGGTTGCCGCCAATGTGCGGCAGGCGCTGGTGGTGCCCGGATCGGGGCTGGTGAAGCGGCAGGCGGAAGCGGAAGGGCTGGACCGCGTGTTCCGCGAAGCCGGCTTCGAATGGCGGGAGCCCGGCTGTTCCATGTGCCTCGGCATGAACCCCGACAAGGTGCCTTCGGGCGAGCGCTGCGCCTCCACCTCCAACCGCAACTTCGTCGGGCGGCAGGGGCCGGGCGCGCGCACCCACCTGATGTCGCCCGCGATGGCGGCGGCGGCCGCCGTCACCGGGCGGCTGTCAGACGTGCGGCAGCTGGCATGACGCCCCCGGCCATCCGGCTGCAGGGGCTGGAAAAGACCTATGCCGGCGGCAAGCGCGCGCTCGATGGCATCAGCCTCGACATCCCGCGCGGCTCGATGTTCGGGCTGCTGGGGCCGAACGGGGCGGGAAAGTCCACCCTCATCAACATCCTTGCGGGGCTGGTGATGAAAACAGGCGGCAGGGCCGAGGTGTGGGGGTTCGACATCGACGCCCACCCCCGCAACGCCAAGGCCTCCATCGGCGTGGTGCCGCAGGAACTGCTGTTCGACGCCTTCTTCACCCCGTTCGAGACGCTGGAGCTTCAGGCCGGCCTCTATGGCGTTCCGAAGGAACGGCGCCGATCCATGGAGCTGCTGGAAAAGGTGCGGCTGGCCGACAAGGCGCATGTCTATACCCGCCAGTTGTCGGGCGGGATGAAGCGCCGCCTGCTGATCGCCAAGGCGCTGGTGCACGCGCCGCCCGTGGTGATCCTGGACGAGCCGACGGCCGGCGTGGACATCGAGCTGCGGCAGATGCTGTGGTCCTATGTGCGCGAGCTGCACGCGGCGGGCACCACCATCGTGCTGACGACCCATTATCTGGAAGAAGCCGAAGAGCTGTGCGACCGGATCGCCATCGTGAACCATGGCCGCATCGTCGCCGACAAGTCCAAGGCCGATCTTCTGGCCCAGGCGCGCGACAAGCGCGTGCTGGTGACGGTGGAGCATGACGTGACCACCCTGCCCGACATCGAGGGCGTGACCCGCGTGGAGCTGACGGCCCCGCGCCGGCTGGACATCCTCTACGACAAGCAGGCCGTGCAGGCGGGCGCGATCCTCGCCCGGCTGCAGGCATCGGGCCTTTCCGTTGTGGACGTATCCACGCGGGAGGCGGATCTGGAAGATGTGTTCCTTGAACTGACGGGAGGGTCTGCATGAAGCGGGTGTTGGCGGCCATTGTGACGGCTGCCTGTTGCGTAGCGCCGGCCTATGCGCAGAGCGCGCTTGTGAAATGCGATGGCTTCCCGCGCCGGGTGGATACGGCGGAATCCGTTGCCCGCGGCGTTCTCGCGCTGGGGACGCTGGGCCTCTCCGGCATGGGCGAACGGCCGAATCCGTCTGCCCGGTTGAAGGGGGCCGCCGGCGTGACGGCCTGTTCCGAAGCGCTGGGCGATTCCACGCTGACGGGGAACCCCGTGCGCCGCGCAGAGGTCTATCTGGCCCGCGGAATTCATTCGCTGGAGGCCGGCAATGCGGCCGACGCCGAGCGCGATGCGCGATCCGGGCTTGCGGTGGAGCTGCCGGCCGAGTGGCAGGCGCAGGCAGCGCGCACCCTCCACCCGTCGCTCAAGCTGCTGGCCGCCATTGCCCGCCTGTCGCAGGGGGATCAGCCCGGCGCAGAGGCGCTGGCGCTGGAAGCGATGGCGGCGCGCCCCGGCGGCTCGCTGCTGCATCAGGAGGGGCTGGCGATCCTGGCGCTGTCGACGGATATTTCCGGCGCCGAGGCAGCCGTGCTGGACCGCAGGGCGCTGAAGAGCAGTTCGGCCGTCGCCCAGCGCGCGCGGCAGCGGCTGGGCGCGGCCGATTACGCGGGCGCGGCCGCTGACTATCGCATGGTGAAGGATGCCGCGCGGGAGCCATGGGCGCAGCTGTTCGCCCAGCTGGCGCTGGCGCAGGCCCTCGCGGGGGACAGCGCCGGGGCCGACGCCAGCATCGCGGATGCCCAGGAAGCCGCCGACAAGCTGGCCATCGTGGCGCAGGGCAGCGGCGCGGACGCGCGGGATGCCGCACTGGCGGTGTCCCGGGCCGACGAGTTCATTCAGCTCGCCCGTGCGCGGCAGGCCGTGTCTGCCGGCCGGATCGACGAGGCGCGCACCCTGCTCTCTGCGCGGACGCGCTGGCTGGTGCCCGCCGAATGGGTCGCCCCCGTGCTGGAATCGGCCGGGGCAGGCAAGGGCTGGGCCGCCCCCGTCGACCCCGCAAAGCTCCGCGCGGATTCCCGCCGGGCCGCCGCCGACAAGGTGCATGGCAAGGGCGCGCCCGAGCGGCTGATGCTGCTGCTGCCCCGCTTCGAGGATGCCGATCCCGCCAGCGACATCGGCAAGGCGCTTGCGAAGCCGGGCGGCGACAGCGTGAAGCCCGCGCCCGCGCGCGACGCCTCCGCGCTGCGCATCGGGCTCACCACGCGAATGGCGCAGGTGGACACCCAGGACGAGGCGCTGCTTCTGGTGGCGGCGCAGCAGGCGCAGAAGCGCGGGATGCCCCGCTTCGCGATCGTGGGAACGAACCTGTCCTACATCAGCCTTGAGCGCGGCGGGCCCAGCAGCGTCGGCGGTTCGATCGAGATCGTGTTTCCGGAAGGCCCCGGCGCGAAACTCTACGAGAGCCAGGCCAGCCGCAGCCTCGATCCGGCGACGGTGGTGGCGGAATTCGGGCCGCTGTTTGCCGGCGGGCCGGCAGGGGGGCGCTGATGTCCGAACTGATCGAGGCGGATGTCATCGTTGTCGGCTCCGGCGCTGCCGGGCTGACGACGGCGCTCAACCTCGCGGGCGGCGGGCTGAATGTGCTGGTGCTGTCGAAGGCCGACATCTCGGCTGGCTCCACCAGCTGGGCGCAGGGCGGCATCGCCGCCGTGCTGGACGAGGGCGACACCTTCGAAAGCCATATCGAGGACACGATGGTGGCGGGCGCGGGCCTGAACGACCGCCGCGCGGTGGAGTTCGTGGTGGAACATGCCGGCCCCGCGATCGAGCGGCTGGCCGCGCTGGGCGTGCCCTTCAATCCGGGCGAGACGGTTTCCGAGCGCTGGCACCTGACAAGGGAAGGCGGGCACAGCGCGCGCCGGATCGTGCATGTGGACGACGCGACCGGCTGGGCGGTGCAGAAGGCGCTGGAAAAGGCGGCGCTCGCCACGCCGGGCATCCGCTTCCTGCCCGGGCAGGTGGCGATCGACATCATCACCGAACGCCATGCCGACGGCCGGGGCTTTGCCGAACGGCGCGCCATGGGCCTCTATGTGCTGGATCGCGAATCCGGCCATGTCCGCCGCCTGCTGGGCCGCGCGGTGGTGCTGGCAACCGGCGGCGCCTCCCGCGTCTATCGCTTCTCCACCAACCCGGACGGCTCCACCGGGGACGGCATCGCGATGGCCTGGCGCGCCGGCTGCCGGGTGTCCAACATGGAGTTCAACCAGTTCCACCCCACCTGCCTCTATCACCCGCAGGTGAAGAATTTCCTGATCACCGAAGCCATGCGCGGCGAAGGCGGGATCCTGCGGCTGCCGCCCGCGGCGGATGCCGCAAACAAGGTCGGCACCGCCTTCATGGAAGCGCATGATCCGCGCCGTGAACTGGCCCCGCGCGATGTCGTCGCCCGCGCCATCGACGCCGAGATGAAGCGGCTGGGCATCCCGCACGTCCTGCTGGACATGACGCACAAGCCGGCCGGCTTCGTGGAAGAGCATTTCCCGACGATCGTGAAGCGGCTGCGCGAGCTGGGGATCGACCCCGTGACCCAGCAGATCCCCGTGGTTCCGGCCGCCCACTACAGCTGCGGCGGCGTGCTGGTGGATCTGCACGGCCGCACCGACCTGCCCGGCCTCTATGCCGTCGGCGAAGTCAGCCAGTCGGGCCTGCATGGCGCGAACCGGCTGGCGTCGAACAGCCTGCTGGAATGCCTCGTGTTCGGCGCCGCCGCCGCAGACGAGATCCTCGCGCGCTTCCCCGATACCCCGCCCCCGGCCGACATCCGCCCCTGGGACGAAAGCCGGGTGACGATCTCCGACGAGGAAGTCGTCGTCACCCACAACTGGGACGAGCTTCGCCGTTTCATGTGGGATTATGTCGGCATCGTCCGTACCGACAGACGGCTGGAACGCGCTGCCCACCGCGTGGCGCTGCTGCGGCAGGAAATCGCGGATTATTACGGCAATTTCCGCGTGACGCCGGATCTGCTGGAGCTGCGCAACCTGGCCGAAGTGGCCGATCTGATCGTCCGTTCAGCGCAAAGCCGCAAGGAAAGCCGGGGCCTGCACTACACGACAGACTATCCCGGCCTCGCCGATCCCCCGCGCGACACGATCCTCTACCCCTCGATCGGCTGACAGCCCGGCCTTGACGAAAGCGGGATGTTACAATATTACATCCCGCAACAGCGAGCAGGGCCAACCGCAAGTGACACTCCACCACAGGGACGATCCATCGATCGACGGCGCCGCGGCGCTGATGTCCAGCCTGTGCCTGGTGCATTGCCTGCTGCTGCCGCTGGGGCTGGCGCTGTCGCCCATGCTCGCAGCCGGAGTCGCGGATGAACTGCTGCACGGCCCCGTGTGGGTGCACTGGCTGCTGATCGCGCTGGCGGCGCCGGTTTCCATCTATGCCCTGGTGCGCGGCTCGGCCATTCACCGCAGCCGGATGCCCTGGCTGATGGCGATCCTGGGGTTCGCGCTGATGGCGGCCGGCGCGCTCGCCCATGGGCGGGAGGTTCTGGAACCCGCGCTGACGGTGGCGGGCGGGCTGATCGTCGCCTACGCCCACTGG
>NZ_JAYRCW010000009.1:0-12452 GCF_041909755.1 Sandaracinobacter sp. | reverse complement strand
GGGCGCGTCAGGTCGCGCCGTAACTCAAGAGCAGCGGGCCGTTCGCCCGCAGCCAGCCGCGCGCCGCGTCATGCGGCTCCCCCAGAAGATCGGTCGCCAGCCGCCAGAAGCGGACGCCATGGTTCATCTCCGCCAGGTGCGCCACTTCATGCGCGACGACAGACCGCCGCACATGGTCCGGGGCCAGGATTAGCCGCCAGCTATAGGCGATGCGGCCATCGGCGGCGCAACTGCCCCAGCGGCTGCGCGGATCGGCAACCCGCACCTCGCGCACCTCGCGGCCGATGCAGGCGGCAAGGGCGCGCGTTTCCCCCTCCATCAGGGTCAGCGCCTCGGCCTTCAGCCAGCGCTGCGTGCGCGCGGCGAACAGGGGGCCTTCGCCGGGCACCAGCAGCGTTTCGCCAGAACGCCGGGCTATCCGGCCGCTGCCCGGCACGAGCTGCATCTGTGCCCCGCCAACGGGGATCCGGGCGCCCGGCACGAAGGGGCGCGGCGGCGGCAAGCGGCGCAGGGCCTGCGCCTCGATCCAGCCCTGATGGCTTTCCAGGAAGGCGCGGGCATGGGCGATGCCGGCGCGCGGAGGCAGCGTCAGCCGGACGGACCGGCTGGCCGCGCATACCCGGAGAGAGAGGCGGCGCGCCCGGGGGTTCACCCGCGCCACCAGCGGCAGCGGGCCGCCCGGCAGCATCACATGATCGGGCAGCGTCTCCCGCCGGGTGGCGCCAAGCAGGGATCGGAAGGCGGCGATCAAACCGCGTCGTTGGCGGTGGCGAACCTGTCGAGATAGCGGCGCGTGATACCGCCCACGGGCATCAGCACGAACACGTCGACCGTGTTGAACTGCCTGTCCACGAACGCGCCGTCCCCAACCATCGCACCGACCCTCAGATAGCCTTTGACGAGCGGCGGCAGCGCGCGCTGCGCCGCCTTCACGTCATAGCTGCCGGCGGGCAGCAAATCCATGGGCGCATGATCCAGCGCGCGGGCGCGCAGGGCGGGCGGGGCCAGATGATGATGGACCAGATAGCTCAGTTCGGCGGCATGTTGCGCCGGATCGGTGCCATGCAGGGAGGCGCAGCCGAACATGTGGCTGATCCGGTGCTGCGCCAGATAGGTGGCGATGCCGCGCCACAACAGGCTGATGGTGGTGCTGTTGCGATGTTCGGGCGCCACGCAGCTGCGGCCCAGTTCCAGCAGCTGGCCCCCGGCAGAGGCGAGCAGCGGCGAGAGATCATATTCGCCCGCCGAATAGAAGCCGCGATGCCTCTCCGCCACCTGCTGCCGCAGCAGCCGGTAGGTGCCCACCACCTCTGGCCGGCCGTCCAGGCCATGGTCGATCACCAGCAGATGGTCGCAGACATGATCATAATCGTCGATGTCGCGCCGCGCGGCCTGCATGGCGAGCGACGGCTGCGCGCCCATCTCATCGTAGAAGATCCGGTATCGCAGCGCCTGCGCGGCGGCGATCTCCTCGTCGCTGCGCGCGATGCGCACGTCCAGCTGGCCTTGCCGGTGGATATGGGGGGCGAGCGCCAGCAGCTGCGGCGCCACGGAGGTTGTAGCAAGCGAAGGTTGCAGCATCGGGTCCTGCCTCCTGGCCGGGCCATCCGCCCGGTGAGCCGCCTCTAGCCGCTGATTATGACAATCCGGCGCGCGCCTGTCAGGCGGGAACGGCCGATTTCGGGGCGGGCGGCTCCCGCCGCATCAGAACGGCAAACAGCAGGATGCCCGGCACCGCCAGCAGTGTCGTCAGCAGGTAGAAGTTCACGAAGCCCAGCGATTCGATAAGCGCGCCGGCCGTTGTGCCCTGCACGGAGCGGCCCAGGATGGACGACATGGCCGACAGCAGTGCGAACTGGGTGGCGGTGAAGCGCAGATCACACAGCCAGCTGAGATAGGCGACGACGGCGACGCCGCCCATGCCGCTGGCGAAATTCTCGAAGCCCATCGTGGCGGCGAGCGCCCAGTTCACCGGCCCCATGGTGGCCAGCCAGGCGAACATCAGGTTGGAGACGCCCATCAGGATCAGGCACAGCATGAGCGCACGCATCATGCCCAGCTTCGCATAGACGATGCCGCCCACGAACACCCCGATCAGGAAGGCGACAAGGCCGAAGATCACATCGTAGATGGCGATGGCATCCTTGTCGAAGCCCAGATCGGCCAGCAGGATGCGCAACGAAAGATTGGCCAGCGTGTCGCCGATCTTGTGGATCAGCACGAACAGCAGCACCAGAATGGCGTTCGGGCGGGTCATGAAATCGGCGAGCGGGGCGATGAACGTGGATCGTACCCGCTTCAGGAAGGGTTCGGGCCCCTCCTTCGCCAGCACGTCGGTGCGGCGGACGGGCTCGCCCAGCAGGAAGCCCGCGATAACGGCGGGGACCGCGAAGAAGGCGGCCGCCAGATAGGCGATGTCCCAGCCGGCCCGATTGGCGACGAACAGGGCAATGGCGCCCGCACCATTCGAACCCAGCCGCCAGCCATACTGGCTCATGCCCGATCCCGCCCCCAGCTGCTCGGGCTTCAGGCTGTCGATGCGGAAGGCATCGATGATGATGTCGAACGTCGCGCCGAAGAAGGCGACCGTCAGCGCCGCGATCACCATCAGCCGGATATCCGCCACGGGATCGACCCGCCCCATCCAGATGATGGCGGCGATGGTGCAGGCCGCGATCACGTACAGCCAGGCACGGCGCTGCCCCACGGCGGCGGCAAGGCCCGGAATCCGGATGCGGTCGATGAAGGGCGCCCACAGGAACTTGAAATTATAGAGCAGGAAGGTGAGCGCGAACGCCGTCACGGTCTTCTTGTCGATGCCGGATTCCGCCAGCCGCGTCGTCAGCGTGGAGGCGATCATGGCAAAGGGCGCGCCCGAGGAAATCCCCAGCAGCAGGGCGCCCAGCGGTTCCTTTTCCAGATAGGGGCGGATGGCGCCGCCCCAATCGCGGCCCTTGCGTTCAGTGTCTGTCATGCGGGGCCTTGTCTGCCCGCTTTCCCGTGCAAATGAAACAGGATTGCGAGGTTTGGCGCAGGGGCGCACAATCGCCTTCATGAACGCGCCATTCGAACCCCGGCGCCGCACGCCGACGGCGGCGCAGATCGCGCTTGCGGCCCAGTGCCGGGATGGCGGCGGCCCCCGGCAGTTCATCCGGTCCCGCGTGCCGGCCTCCGTCTATCTATGCCCCGATCGCTTTGCGGCCGAGCAGGCGCGGATGTTCAGCGCGCTTCCGCTGGTGATCGGCCCGTCCGCCATGCTGCCGGATCCCGGCACGCTGATGACGCACGATGGCTTCGGCGCGCCGCTGATCCTGATGCGCGACAGGCAGGGGGCCCTGCGCATCTTCCTGAACGCCTGCCGGCATCGCGGCACCCGCCTGATCGACGCGCCGGATCCGGTGAAGGAACCGCTGCTCGTCTGCCCCTATCACGCCTGGGCCTATGCGCTGGATGGCCGGCTGAAGGGCCTGCCCCGGCCGGAAACCTTCCCCGGGCTGGACAAGGGCACGATGGGGCTTGTGCCGGTGCCCGCGACGGAAGCCGGCGGGCTGATCTGGGCCGCGCTCGGAATTCGCGGCCCGAAAATGGACTCCGCCGCGCCCGGAATTCGCGGCCCGGAAAAGAACTCCGCGTCGCAGCGTGCGGAAACCGCCGATTTTGCACTCGCCGAAGGCCCGCTGGCCGCCGATTTCGATGCGCTGGGGCTGGGGGACATGCACCTCTATGCCCGCCGAACGCACCGGGTCGCGTCCAACTGGAAGCTCATCATGGATGCGTTTCTGGAAAGCTATCATGTGCAGCGGCTGCATCAGGACACGATCGCGAAATTCTTCGAGGACGGTGTCACCTCGGGCGATACGGTGGGGCCGCACATGCGGTCTGCGGTTGCGCGCGTGGGCGGGCTGGACGGGGTTGACCTTGCTGACTGGCCGGCGCTGCGCCGCATCGTCACCTATGCCTATCAGCTGTTCCCCGGCACCGTGCTGGTGGCAAGCCCGGATTATGTGAACCTGATGGTGCTGATGCCGCAGGCGGTGGGCGAAACGCTGGTCGAGGATTTCATGCTGATCCCCGAACGGCCGCAGACGGACAAGGCCGAAGATCACTGGCGCCGCAGCTGGGAGCTGCTGGACGGCCGGGTGTTCGGCGTGGAGGATTTCGGCGCCGCCGAAGCCGGGCAGAAGGGCCTGGAATCGGGCGCCATCGAAGCGCTGGAACTGGGCGGGCTGGAACAGGGCATCCGCGCCTTCCACGAAACGGTCGAGGCCGCGCTGGGATAGGCGCAGATGCGCGTTGTTCGGCGTCTGAGGGGCTAAACCAACCCCGGCGGCAAGGCCGCCGCAAGCGCGACTGCGCGCCGCGCCTTATGGCGCGAAGCCAAGGCGGGCGGATGCCCGCCGCCCGGCGTCTGAGGGGCTAAGAAAAAATCAGGCGATGATATCCGGGATCAGCAGGTCCTGGATCAGGGACATCTCGTCCTTCAGTCGCAGCTTGCGCTTCTTCAGTCGCGCGATCTGCAGCATGTCGGCGGTGGCAGAGCGGGCGAGCGCGTCGATCGCCGCATCCAGGTCGCGGTGCTCCTGCGCCAGCGTATTCAGCCTCGCCTTCAGCTCCGCCTCGTCCATCGCCGCTCCTGAAACCTGCTGTCCGCGCCCGGATCGCTTCCGGATTTGGCCGCTCGGCGGGGTTCCGTCAACGCCGTTGCCGAGTCGGCGCAGCGATTGCGAAGCCGTGCGCCGGGGCCTGCCCACATCTGGGGCCCCGCCTCGGAACTGTCACACCATATCCTGCAATCGCGGGCTGCGGCGAATGGCCCGTTCACAGCCGCGCCAAGCCATGTTCTACTGATTGTCCGGCCCGGATGGTTCGGGCCGGACGGACAGCGAAAGGACATGCAATATGGCCAGTGCGCATCTCGAAGCCCTGAACGCCCGCCACGCCCAGATTGACGGGATGATTGCGGCCGAGATGACCCGTCCGCTTCCTGATCCCGCGCGGATCAGCAGCCTGAAACGGCAGAAACTGAAACTGAAGGAGGAAATCCAGCGGCAGCCCAACTAGAGGCCACCCCCGGCGGATCAGCCCGCCGGGTCAGTCGTCGCGGCTCACCCGCTCCTCGCGCTCGTGGCGCTCCTGCGCCTCGAGCGTCATGGTGGCGATGGGCCGCGCTTCCAGCCGCTGCAGCGAGATCGGCTCTCCAGTGATCTCGCAATAGCCATAGTCGCCGCTGTCGATCCGGCGCAGCGCCGCGTCGATCTTGGAAATCAGCTTGCGCTGCCTGTCCCGCGTGCGGAGCTCCAGCGCCCAGTCCGTCTCGGACGAGGCGCGGTCGGTCTGGTCAGGCTCCTGGATGGGGCCTTCCTTCAGCGTATCCAGCGTCGCCTTGGCTTCGGCTGAGATATCCGCCTTCCATTTCAGCAGCTTGGCCCGGAAATAGGCAAGCTGCCTTTCGTTCATGAAAGGCTCTTCATCGGTCGGGCGGTAATCCTTGGGGATTTCCAGCCGCTCAAGCTCCGCGATCAGGCCGTCATGCCCGAAAATATCCGCTTCGCCATGCTTCGATTGCACATCCGACACGCCCGCAACCTCCTCAACGCCCGCAGCCCATCCGTCTGCCCTCCCCAGGGCACCTGACCGCACAGCTTCGACGGCTGCCTTTTCGTTTGCGGTCACCCGAACACTCCGGGTCGAATGGTCATCGGCCGTACTCCCCGGTCGTGTCGTGCCGCGCCTTACTCCAGCCATTTGGGGCGGGCAAGGCGAAGCGCCTCATTTGCGACGAAAATTCATGATGCTGTTGCGCAATTGAATCAGCTGCCCGTGTCAGGGCCTGCGCACGCGCGGTTCGGCGGGGCCGGTGCCGCCGGCCGCGCGCGCCACCACGTCCGCCAGCGGCTCGATCCGGCAGGCCATCCAGTGGGCGTTGGCATGCAGCAGCATGCCGCCATCCAGCAGAATGCCGATATGGCCCGGCCACCAGGCGATGTCGCCGCGCCGGGCGGCGTCAAGCGGCACATCCTCGTCTAGGTCGGCGAACTGCATGTCGCTGTCGCGGCGGCAGGCATGGCCCGCCACCTGCCGGGAAAGCTGGATCAAGCCGGAACAGTCGATCCCGGCGCGGCTGCGCCCGCCCCAGCGATAGGGCGCGCCCAAGAACGACAGCGCCACTTCCACCCAGTCCAGGGACGTGTCTCCGCCCCCGGGCAGCAGGTGGCGGCGGTGCAGGAAACAGCCCCGGTGCGCGCCGTCCGTCAGCGTCACGAACCGCTCGTCATGATCCTGCCAGCCCGTCCGCGCGCCCAGCGGCAGAGTCGCGGCGACTTCGGCCTTCACCGACGGCGCGCGGAACAGCAGCGCATCCCCCGGCCCGATCATCCCCTGCGGGCCGACATCGGCGGGCGCCAGCGCATCGAGCGGCACATGGCCCACATAATGATCGGCAATCGAAAAGCCCCAGGCATGGCCGTGGCCCGAATCCAGCACCGCGAATTGCTCGCCCGGCAGCAGCTCGCTCACCGCTGCGGAACTGCTGCTGTCCGCGCTCAGCATCGGCACCTGCCGCAGCACCCGGTGCGGCACCGGCCGGGCATAGTGCGGAACCGCCACCTGCCCCGCCAGCGCGATGTCTGCCAGATCCTCGCGCCAGGCGTTCACGCGCCGGTCCAGCGGCCCCAGCGGCTCGGCGATGCGCGGGCCGGAAATCCTCGACATGATCATTTGAAACGCTCTTCCAGATGCCCCAGCGCGGCGAACAGGGACAGCGCCGCCCCGCCCTTGGGCCGGCCGGGGCGGGGGGTGCCGTTCCAGGCATAGGTGTCCACATGCGCCCAGGGGGTGCCCTTCGGCACGAACTGCTCCAGGAACAGCCCGCCCACGATCGCGCCGGCGAAGCCGCTTTCGGCATTGTTGTTGAGGTCCGCGATGTCGGACCGGAACAGGCGGGCATAGGCCGGCCACAGGGGCAGCCGCCACAGCGGATCGCCGCCGGCCGCGCCTGCGGCCATCAGCCCATCCGCCAGCGCATCGTCGTTGGCGAACAGCGCGGGCAGGTCCGGCCCCAGCGCCACGCGGGCCGCGCCCGTCAGCGTGGCGAAATCGAGGATCAGCGCGGGCGCGCTTTCCGCCGCGAACGCCAGCGCGTCGGCCAGCACCAGCCGCCCCTCGGCATCGGTGTTGCCTACCTCCACCGTCAGCCCCTTGCGGGTGGAGAGTATGTCGCCGGGGCGCATCGCATCGCCCGAAACGGCATTGTCCACGGCCGCCACCACCAGCTTCACGCGCACGCGCAGCCGCCGGGCGATCACCAGCCGCGCCAGCGCGATGGCATGGGCCGCGCCGCCCATGTCCTTCTTCATCAGCGCCATGCTGTTTCCGGGCTTCAGGTTCAGCCCGCCCGTATCAAAGCACACGCCCTTGCCGACGATCGCGACCAGCGGATGCGCCGGATCGCCCCAGTCCATGGAAAGGATGCGCGGCTTGCGCGGAGAGGCGCGGCCGACCGCATGGATGGCCGGGAAGCGCTGCTCGATCAGCGCCTCGCCCATCACGGACATGGCCTTTCCGCCCACGCTGTCGGCCAGCGCACGGATCGCCACTTCCACTTCGGCCGGCCCCATGTCCTCGGCGGGGGTGTCGATCATGTCCCTCAGGTCGGCGGCGGCCTCTGCATCGGCGACCGCGGGGCCGATCGCGGCCGGGTCGGCCACCAGCAACTGCCGCGGCCCGCGCCCGTCATCGGCCTTGCGATAGCGGCCGAAGCGGTGCTGGACCATCAGCCAGCCGTGCAGCGCCTGCGCCGGCACCGGGCCCGACAGGCGGTAGCGTCCTTCCGGCAGGTGGTTCGCGGCGGCCGCCAGCGTCCATCGCCCGGCCTCTGCGGCATCGCCCAGCCCCACCGCCAGCGACCAGTCCGTTCCGCTGCCGGGCAGGAACACGGCGGTATCCGCGCGCCCCCGGAAGCCGGCGGCGGCGACGGCGGTGCGGCCCAGTCCGGACAAGGTCTTCAGGAAATCCTCCAGCGCCGATTCGCTGACGAGGTGAATGGTCTGCGCCTCCGCGCCCTGGTCGACAGCCAGCAGCCGGTCGAAGTCGGTCATCCGTTCAGCAGCCGCGCGGCATCGGGGGCATGATAGGTCAGCACGCCGGACGCGCCGGCGCGGCGGAAGGCCATCAGGATTTCCAGCATCACCCGGTCGCGGTCCAGCATGCCTGCGGCAGCGGCGGCCTCCACCATCGCATATTCGCCGGACACGCAATAGGCGAACACCGGCACGTCGAAGCGTTCCGAAACGCGGCGCACGATGTCCAGATAGGGAAGGCCGGGCTTCACCATCACCGAATCCGCGCCTTCCGCGATGTCCAGCGCCACTTCGCGCAGCGCCTCGCGGGCGTTGGCCGGGTCCATCTGGTAACCCTTCTTGTCGCCCTTCAGATAGCCGCCGGCGCCCACCGCATCGCGGAACGGGCCATAGAAGCCAGAGGCATATTTGGCCGAATAGGCCATGATCTGCACATCGGTATGGCCGTCGGCTTCCAACGCGCGGCGGATCGCGGCCACGCGGCCGTCCATCATGTCGGACGGGGCCACGATGTCCGCCCCGGCGCGCGCCTGGTTCAGCGCCTGGCCCACCAGCATCTCGACCGTCTGGTCGTTCAGCACATGGCCGCCTTCGTCCACCAGCCCGTCGTGGCCGTGGCTGGTATAGGGGTCCAGCGCAACGTCCGTCAGCAGGCCGACAGCGGCGCCCGACTCGCGCATGGCCCGAAGCGCGCGGCACACCAGATTGTCGGGGTTCAGCGCCTCTTCCCCGCGCTGGGAGCGCCGGTCCGGCTGGGTATATGGGAACAGCGCGATGGCCGGGATGCCCAGCGCCTCTGCCTCTTTCGCCAGCGCGGGCAGCCTGTCCACCGAATGGCGGAACACGCCGGGCATGGTGGCGATGGGTTCGGCGACATCCACGCCGTCGCGCACGAAGACAGGCCAGATCAGGTCCGCCGGCGTCACATTCGTTTCGGCCACCATCGCGCGGGACCAGGGCTGCCGCCGCAGCCGCCGCATTCGGGTTCCCGGATACTCTCCAATGCTCATCAATCCGGCGTGTAGCGCCTGCCTCCGCCATGCGCTAGCCATCCGCTATGGCCCTGTTCCCGGCAGACGAGCTGGAAGCCCTGCTGATCCTGAAGGCGCGCAACGGCGAATCGATCAGCTATGGCGATGTGTTCCGCTGGTTCGGCCTGCCGTTCGTGCGCTTTCAGGTCGGCCAGCTGTGCGCCGCGCTGGAAGAGGTGGACAGCCGCCAGCGCGCGCAGGATCGCCCCGTCCTCGCCAGCCTCGTCGTCCGCCAGTCGGATGGCCTGCCCGGCCAGGGCTGGTGGCTTTCGAAGGACCATGACGGGTGGGAAGGGCCCTTCACCGGCCCCCGGGCCGCCCGCTTCGTGAAGCGGCACCAGCAACGCTGCTTCGACCATTGGCAGGATCCGCCCCCACCAAAGCGAAAAGCCAGAATTCCCGGCCCCGCAGGGGCCGCAAGCGCGACCGCGCGCCCGCAGCGAAGCGGAGGATCAGACAAGACCGGCCCCGCAGGGGCCGCAAGCGCGACCGCGCGCCCGAAGCGAAGCGGAGGATCAGGCAAGACCGGCCCCGCAGGGGCCGCAAGCGCGACCGCGCGCCCGGAGCGAAGCGGAGGAGAAGAGACAAAACCCCTCCCCGCAGGGGCCGCAAGCGCGACTGCGCGCCCGCAGCGAAGCGAAGGATCAGGCAAGACCGGCCCCACGGGGGCCGCAAGCGCGACTGCGCGCCCGCAGCGAAGCGAAGGAGAAACCAAGAAATGACCCAATATGTCCTCGTTCATGGCGCCTGGCATGGCGGCTGGTGCTGGCGGCATGTGGCCGACGGGCTCAGGGATCATGGGCACCGGGTCTTTACGCCCACGCTGACGGGGCTGGGGGAACGGGCGCATCTGCTGAACCCCGAAACGGGCGTCGGCACCCATCGGGCCGACATCCTAGCCGTCCTCGATTGCGAGGAACTGACCGACGTGGTGCTGGTGGGCCACAGCTATGGCGCACGGCCCACGGCGCTGGCGTGCGACCATCCGGCGGTGCGCCAGTGGGTGTCGCTCGATGGCGTGCCCGTCAGCCCCGGCGGCACCCTGTTCGATGGCGCGCCGCCAGACGTGATTGCTGCGGCGCGGTCGGCTGCCGTCGATGTCGGCGCAAAGGCCATGCTGCCGCTTCCGGCAGAGGTGGTCGGCGTGCCGGCTGATCATCCCGGCCATGCCTGGGTGAACCGGCGGCAGACGCCGATGCCCTGGCGCTGCCTTTCGGAACCGCAGCCGGCGCTGCCGGCCCGATTCGAGGGATTGCCGAAGGCCTATGTTCTGGCGCTGGGCAATACGCTCGCCGGCCCGTCGCAGGGCGCGGCGGAAGCCCGCGAAAAGGGCTGGCCGATGCCCGCGATCGACAGCGGGCATGACCTGATGGTGACAGCGCCGGACGAAACCGTCGCGGCGCTGCTCGCCTTCGCCTAGGTCAGGGCCGGGTGGCCCCGCGCCTCATGATGCGGCGCGGGCGAAGGCGCGCTGGCCCAGCAGCAGGATGGCGATCATCACCGCTTCGGAGATCATCGGCGGCCAGGCCATCGGGCCTGCGCCGTCCAGCACCAGGCTGACGGTGCGGCCGAACAGCGCCACCGCCAGCAGCAGGATCGGCACCTTCAGGGGCGACGGATCCACCCGCCAGGCGCCCAGCAGCGCGAATAGCCCGCCCACCAGGAAGAAGGCGGTGAAATCGGCCCGCACCGTGGCGAGGCCCTGGCTGCCCACCGGCGTCAGCGCGAAGTTGGCGGCCATCTCGGCCGGGTGGATCAGGAACACCAGCCCCATGCCGGCAAGGAACAGGCCCACAAGGCCCACGATCAGGCGCATCACGAAAGTCATTGTCATCCTCCCTGCCGGTCAGCCTAGCAGGCGCGGGCGGTTATTCCAGCCCGCGGGGTGCCGAAACCGTCAGGCGGCGTAGCCCAGGTATCCCAGCTGCGCCGCCTTGAAGATGGTCTGGCTGCGATTGACCGCGTCCAGCTTCTCGCCCGCATTCTGGATATGGAAGCGCACCGTCGCATGGCTGCGGCCAAGGATCATGGAGATTTCCTTGTCCGTCTTGCCGATGGAGGCCCAGCGCAGGCATTCCACCTCGCGCTTGGTCAGCTGGCAATCGGCGGGCAGCCACTGCCGCGTGCGCAGCGCCTTCACGCAGCCGGCGATGAAGCGGTGCGACAGAAGGTAAAGCTCGTCGGCATGGGCTTCATATTCGGCGGACAGGTCGGTCCGCTCCGGATCGGCCACGCCATAGCTTGCCAGGCCGATCTGGCCGAAGGGCAGATGCACCGGGATCCCGATGGTCGCCTTGCACAGCGCCCGCTTCTCGAAGTTGGAAAGATCGATCGCTTCCAGATAGCGGTTGGGCTGCCGGGTGCGGAAGCCATCCGCGTTCACCCAGAAGGGCTCCGATTCATAGCGGCAGGCGCGCGGCACCGGCGACGACAGCGCAAGGCGCGTATCCGCCCACCAGCGCTCGTCCGGGGCGTTCCAGCCGAACACCTCGGCGGCCAGGATGCCGCCATCCTCGTCCATCAGCGGATTCTTGCTGGCGATGTTGTCCGCCAGCGCCACCCTCAGGTTCGCCCGTTCCCAGGCGATGTCCCTGAGCGCTTCCGCGGCCGTGCGGATGTCCTTGACCGAGGTGACATTCACCCGGGCCAGATCATCCTTCAGGCTGGCGCTCCTCTCGCCCATTCCTGTCTCCCCAATCGCGACCTCATATGCCTGCCAGATGGTGTCTCCTTCACCATTCGCCAAGCACCCCCGGGCAGGGCTTGAGATTTCAGTCGCCGCCTGCTTACGCAGCAACCGCGAGATTGCAAGGGGTGCCGCAGCGGCACCCCGCGCGGGAGACCGGATGTGAGCGCAACCATGGCCGCCCTGCCGCCGGCCCTTCCGCTGCTGGCGAAGGGCGATGTCCGGCTGGAGCCGCTGGCTGATGCGCATGCCGAAGCCCTTCGCGCCGCCGCTGCCGAGGATCTGGCGATCTGGGAGATCTACAGCTATTCCCTGCTGGGCGACGGCTTTGACCGCTGGTGGGGCAATGCCGTCTCGGGCCGCACCGGCTGGCGCTATTGGGCGATCCTGTGGCGGGGCCGGCTGGTGGGCTGCACCGGCGTCTGGCCGGAAGACCGCACGCCCGGTGTCGCGGAGGTGGGCGGAACCTTTCTCAGGCCGGATGCGCGCGGCACCCTGGTGAACCGCGTCGCCAAATGGCTGGTGCTGGGCTTCCTGTTCGATTGCGGGTTCCACCGGGTGGAGTTCCGCATCGACGACCGCAACAAGCGGTCACAGGCGGCGGTGGAAAAGCTGGGCGCCCGGCGCGACGGTCTCCTGCGCCACCACAAGATCACC
>NZ_JAYRCW010000008.1:0-43995 GCF_041909755.1 Sandaracinobacter sp. | reverse complement strand
ATCCAACAGACGGCGATGTCAGTTGCCCACCCGTGTCCAGGTGTCGCTGCGGCAGCCGGTGTTGCGCACCAGGCAGCCGCGCACGTTGATCGTGGTGGGGTTGGTGACCGTCAGCGTGCCGTTGAAGCTGCGGTTGATGTCCGGCACGAAAACCCGGCCGCTGAAGCTGTTCGGCCCCGTCCGGCTGAAATTCTCGAACAGGTTCATGCCCACCAGATTGGGATGGCCGCCGCGCGCGGCGTCCGCCTTGGCCTTCGGGCTGGCCCAGGCCACCTTGCCGCAGATATTCGCGCCGCACTTCGAAAGCCTGAGGCGCGTGTTGCCGCCGGGGCTCTGCCAGACGCCCGTGGGCGTCACCGGCTTCTGCGCCAGCGCCGGCGCGGCCAGCGCGATTGTCGAGATCAGGATCAGGCCGAACCGATTCATCTTCACCCCCATCATGCCTGTTCGTGGCTGCCGCCCGGAGGATGCCCGCCGCCCCCCGGTCGTGCAATGGCTCAGTCCCGCAGCAGCTCGTTGATGCCGGTCTTTGCCCGCGTCTGCGCATCCACCCGTTTCACGATGACGGCGCAGGCGAGGTTCGGCCCCGGCGTGCCATCCGGCAGCGCCTTGCCGGGCAGCGTTCCCGGCACCACCACGGCATAGGGCGGCACCTCGCCGATGAAGACCTCGCCCGTCGCGCGGTCCACGATCTTGGTGGATGCCCCCAGGAACACCCCCATCGACAGCACCGCGCCTTCGCGGACGATGACGCCTTCGGCCACTTCGGAGCGCGCGCCGATGAAGGCGCCGTCCTCGATGATGACCGGGCCGGCCTGAAGCGGCTCCAGCACGCCGCCGATCCCCGCCCCGCCCGAGATATGCACATTGGCGCCGATCTGGGCGCAGCTGCCCACCGTGGCCCATGTGTCCACCATGCTGCCCTTGCCGACATGGGCGCCGATGTTCACGAAGCTGGGCATCAGCACCACGCCGGGCGCCACATAGGCCCCGCGCCGGACAACGGCGCCCGGCACCATGCGGAACCCGGCCTCTGCAAAGCGGTTGGCGCCCCAGCCCAGCGTCTTCAGCGGCACCTTGTCGTAGGCCGGCGCCCCGACACCGTCCGCCGGGCCGTTCGCCGTCAGCCGGAAGCTGAGCAGTACGGCCTTCTTCAGCCACTGGTTCACCGCCCACTGGCCGTCGGCGCCGCGTTCGGCCACCCGGAGCGCGCCGGAATCGAGGCCCGCGATCGCGGCCTCCACGGCAGCGGCCACCGCGCCGTCACCGGGCGTCAGCGCGTCGCGCGCATCCCACGCGGCCTCGATCGCGTCGCGGGTTTCGGTCCAGTCGGTCATCGCGTCAGCTCCTCAAGCCAGTCTGTCAGGTCGGCGATCTCATGATCGATGAAATCGGGCGAATGCCCGTGATCGCCGCGTTCGGATCCGTTGTTCACCCAGCCCGTCACCATGCCCAGCGCATGGGCGGGTTTCAGATTGTGCGCCATATCATCCACGAAAAAGGCCCGGGCGGGATCGACGCCATGCGCCGCGCACAGGCCGGAATAGGCCCTGGGATCGGGCTTGGGATGGTAATCCATCGCGTGGATGTCGTGGATATCCTCGAAACAGTCGAGGATGCCGATCGCCCCCAGCACCCGTTCGGCATAGGGCCGATCGCCGTTGGTGAAAATGATGCGGCGGCCGGGCAGTTTCATCAGCGCCGCCCGGAGGCGCGGATTTGGATCCAGCACGGATGTGTCGATATCGTGGACGAACGACAGGAAGTGATAGGGATCGACCTGATGGCTCAGCATCAGCCCCTTCAGCGTGGTCCCATGTTCGTGGAAATAGCGCTTCTGCAGGGCCCGCGCCTCGTCCCGGCCGAGCCCCAGCAGCTGCCCGACATAGGCCTCCATCTTGCGGTCGATCTGGGCGAACAGGTTGACGCTGGCCTGATAGAGGCTGTTGTCCATATCGAAGAGCCAGGAGTTGACGCCCGAAAGCCGCCCCGGCAGGCTGCCCGTCAACGAGAAGTCGTTTTCGAAGGTCGTGCGGCGAGTCATGCGCCGCCCATAGACGAGGACGAACGAATGAGGCCAGTTCCACTTTGGGCGGAAGCCCGGCTGCGCGCGTGCCTGCTGCTGTCTGCCGGGTGCATGGCGCTTGCGGCCTGCGGCGGGGCCGGCGGATCCGTGACCCCGGTTTCGCAGACCCCGGCAGCGGTGACGCCCGCGCCCACGCCCGCGCCACCGGCCGCCATCAGCTATGACACGGCCGAATATCGCCGTTCTACCGCGACGCTGGGCTCTGCCGCGATCACCGCCTGGCAGGCCGGGGCGACGGGCCGGGGCATCACCATCGCCTTCGTGGACAGCGGCATCGACACCGGCAGCGCAGAGTTTGCGGGGCGCATTTCCGGCCAGAGCCGCGACGTGAGCGGACAGGGGCGGACGGTGCAGGACATTTCCGGCCATGGCACGGCGGTGGCGGGCGTGGCGGCCGCCGCGCGCAACGACAGCCAGATCATGGGCGTCGCCTTCGAGGCGACGATCGCCAGCTTCCGCGCCGACAATGGGCAATGTGCCGACGGGTGCAACTATACCGACGCCAGCATCGCCGCCGGGGTGGACGCCGCCGCCAATGCCGGGGCGCGGGCCATCAACATCTCGCTGGGGGGATCGCCCGCCAATTCGGTGCTGCGCAACGCGCTGGCCCGGGCGGCCGGCGATGGCGCGGTGATCGTGCTTTCGGCCGGGAACGAGGGGGCGGCGAACCCCGATCCGCTGCCGCTGGGCGCTTTGAGCGCGGTGGGGCCTTCGGCTGTGATCATCGTTGGCTCGGTCGGCGACGGCGGGGTGATCAGCAGCTTTTCCAACCGGGCGGGATCGGCGGCGGCCAACTTCCTCGTCGCGCTGGGGGAGGGCGTGCGCGGCTTCGACCATCTGGGGCAGGCCTATCACTATTCCGGCACCAGCTTTTCCGCGCCGGCGGTGACGGGGGCGGTCGCGCTGCTGGCGCAGGCCTTTCCGAACCTGACGGCCACGCGCATCACCGAAATCCTGCTGACGACGGCCGACGATCTGGGCGAGGCGGGGCCCGATGCGGTTTATGGCCGGGGGCGGCTGAACATCGGGCGCGCGATGTCTCCCATTGGGCAGACCAGCTTGGCGGGGACGGCCGTGCCGGTTTCCGCCACCTCTGCCGGGGCGCTGGGCAGCGCGCTGGGCACCGGGCTTTCCGGCAGCGCCGGGCTGGGGGCGGTGCCCGTGGTGGACAGCCATGACCGGCTTTATCACTTTGCGCTGGGGGGCGGGCTGCGCCCGGCCTCTGCCGCGCGGCTGGCGGGGCGGCTGGCGGCGGGCGAGCTGGAGACGGCCGCGACGGATGTTTCAGCCGGGCCGTTCCGCGCCGCGCTGACCTTGCGCGCGACCGGGGATCGGGACAGGCCCGCGGCGGATGCGTTCCGCGACGGGGACCGGCAGGTGGCGCATCTGGGCCTTGCGCTGCGGGGCGTGGACCGGCGCGCCGCCAGCCGCAATCCCCTGCGGGAAACGCGCCTGTCGCTGCGGCAGGGCACGCCCGGCGAGGCGGAATGGGGGCTGAGCGTGGCAAGCGGGCAGCTGGCGCGGGAGGCGCTGCCCGGGAGCGCGGCGGGCGGGCTGGCGGCGGACGACGGGCTGACGCCGGACGACAATATGGGCACCGGCGGGCGGCAGCTGGCGATGGCGGACTGGCGGAGCGGTGGGCTGACGCTGGCGCTGGCCGCGACGCAGCGGCGGCTGGCGCTGCCCCGGCTGGACGGGCTTTCCACCGATAGCCGGCAGGATCAGCTGCTGGCGGCGGCGAACTGGGCGCGGGGGCCGCTGGCGCTGACGCTGCACGCGGCGGACACGCAGGAGGACGGCGCCTTCCTGGGCACGCGGCTGTCCGGCGATTACGGATTGACCGGGGGGCGGACGCAATCGCTGGGCGGGGCGCTGGCGTTCGGGCGCGGCGGGTTCGGGCTGCGGCTGGCGGGGACGCGGGGCTGGGCGACGCCGCATCTGGCCGCGAACAGCCTGTTGCGGGCCGACGGCGCGCTGGCGGTGGAGAGCTGGTCTGCCACGGCGCGGGCCCCCCTGGGGGGCGGGGTGCTGAGCCTGTTCGTGGCGCAGCCGCCGGCGGTGACGGGCGGCGGCTTCCGGCTGGCCAACGGAACAGCGCTGGGGGCCGGGGTGACGGCGCGGGAAACTGCCCGGGAGATCGGCTGGAGCCGGGGCGGCTTCACGCTGGCGGCCTTTCGCCGCGACAATGCCGGGAACCAGCCCGGCCTGACGGACACCGGCGGGGCGGTGACACTGCGGACGCGCTTCTAGGCGGGCTAGAGGACGGCGTCGCCCACGAAGGGGTTGGTCTGCCGTTCGCGGCCGAAGGTGCTGATCGGGCCATGGCCGGGGACGAACGCCGTCTGGTCGCCGAGCGGCCAGAGGCGGCTGGTGATGGACTGCACGAGTTGCTGGAAATCCCCCTTGGGAAAATCGGTGCGGCCCACCGAGCCCTGGAACAGCACGTCGCCGACGATGGCGAGGTTGGACGGCGGATGGTGGAACACCACATGGCCGGGCGTGTGACCGGGGCAGTGCCAGACATCGAGCACGAGGTTGCCGACCGTCACCTTGTCGCCATCGTGGAGCCACCTGTCTGGCGTGAAGGCGGTGGCGCCGGGGATGCCATATTGGGCGCCGGTCGCGGGGTTCATGTCGATCCAGAACTTGTCGTCCGGGTGGGGGCCTTCGATGGGAACGCCAAGCCGTTCGGCAAGAACGCCCGTGAGACCGCAATGATCGATATGGCCGTGGGTGACGAGCAGCTTTTCGATGGTGACGCCCTGTTCGGCGGCGACCTTCAGCAGATGATCGAGATCCCCGCCCGGATCGGTGAAGGCGCCCTTCATCGTTTCCGTGCACCAGATGAGGGTGCAGTTCTGCTGGAGGGGCGTGACCGGGATGATCACCGCCTTCATCGGGGGATTGGAAGCCATGCGTGACATGTGGCGTCGGCGGGCGCGCACTGCAACGGCTTATTGCGACAGGCGGCCGCGAGTGCCACATGGCGGGCGTGAGCCCCCCTGCCCGCCCCCCCGAGCGCACCCCCGGAAGCAGCGCCGAGCCCGGCTTCGCGACGCTGAAGCGGTTCCTGCCCTATCTGTGGCCGGCGGATCAGCCGCAACTGAAGCTGCGCATCGCGATCGCGCTGCTGCTGGTGCTGGTTTCGAAGGCGATCCAGCTTTCGATGGGTTTCCTGTATGCGGGCGCGATCGACCGGATGGCGCCGGGTCTGGAAGGCGGGGCCGCGATCGCGATTGCGCTGGTCGTCGCCTATGCGGGCGCGCGCTTTGGATCGGTGCTGTTCGACAATCTGCGCAACGTGGTGTTCGAGCGGGTGGGCCAGGATGCGACCCGGCGGCTGGCCGAGCATGTGTTCGCGCACCTGCACCGGCTGTCGCTGCGCTTCCACATGAACCGCTCCACCGGGGCGCTGGCGAAGATCGTGGAGCGCGGCACCAAATCCATCGACGTGATGCTGTATTTCCTGCTGTTCAACATCGCCCCGACGATCATCGAGCTGGCGGCCGTTGGCGTGATCTTCTGGATGCGGTTCGGCGTGGAGCTGGTGATCGCGACCGCCGTGATGGTGGTGGCCTATATCAGCTTCACCCGCCGCGTGACCGACTGGCGCAATGCCCTGCGCGAGGAGATGAACGAGCTGGACACCGCGACGGTGGCGCGCAGCGTGGACAGCCTGCTGAATTACGAGACGGTGAAATATTTCACCGCCGAGGACCGGGAGAGCCTGCACTACGGCCGGGTGGCGCGCCGCTATGCCGACGCGGCGGTGAAATCGGAAAATTCGCTGGCCTTCCTGAACATCGGCCAGTCGCTGATCACCAACCTGCTGATGGGCGGCGCGATGGCCTACAGCGTGTGGGGCTGGAGCCGGGGGCAGTTCACGACCGGCGACGTGGTGCTGGTGAACACCCTGCTGGCGCAGCTGTTCCGCCCGCTGGACATGCTGGGCATGGTGTATCGCACGATCCGGCAAGGTCTGGTGGACATGGCGGCGATGTTCACGCTGATCGACAGCGAGGCGGAGATCCGCGACGTGCCCGGGGCGCAGCCGCTGCTGGTGACGGGCGGGGAAATCCGCTTCGAGGATGTGCGCTTCGGCTATGAGCCGGAACGGGAAATCCTGCGCGGCATCAGCTTCACCGCGCCCGCCGGCACGCGCACGGCCATCGTCGGCCCTTCGGGGGCGGGGAAATCCACCATCTCGCGCCTGCTGTTCCGCTTTTACGACGTGGCGGGCGGGCGCATCCTGATCGACGGGCAGGACATTCGCGCGGTGACCCAATCCTCTCTGCGCGCCGCGATCGGGATCGTGCCGCAGGATACCGTGCTGTTCAACGACACGATCGGCTACAACATCGGCTATGGCCGCGACGGCGCGACCATGGACGAGATCCGGGCGGCCGCCGGGGCGGCGCAGATCGGGCCCTTCATCGAAAGCCTGCCCGACGGCTATGACACGCCGGTGGGCGAACGCGGCCTGAAGCTTTCGGGCGGGGAAAAGCAGCGGGTGGCGATCGCGCGCACCCTGCTGAAAGATCCCCCGATCCTGCTGCTGGACGAGGCGACAAGCGCGCTCGATTCCGCGACCGAGGCCGGAATCCAGGAGGCGCTGGAACTGGCCGAGCGCGGCCGCACCTCGCTGATGATCGCGCACCGGCTTTCGACGATCGTGGACGCGGACCAGATCCTGGTGATGCGCGGCGGAGAGATCGTGGAGCGGGGCACCCATGCCGCGCTGCTGGCGGCGGACGGCCTATATGCCGAGCTGTGGGCGATGCAGGCGGCCGAAGAGGCCGATCAGCCCGCGGTGGTGTAGGCCGCCGACGCCTCGGCCGCCGAGACGCTGTTCGCGAGCGAGACAGCGGAGAAGCCCCCGATGAATCCCAGCGCGATCGCAATCAGCAGAATCTGCCTGTTCGACATAATGTCGCTCATGTCCCGAACCCTTTGCGATTCCGCCCGCCCGCCGGATGGCGGACCTGAATGCGGGATCGCGGAGACAGCCTGATGACAAGCAGCGCCCAAAGCCAAGTGAACGATTGTAACGGCGGATTTGCGCCCTGTTCCGAACGGCTTGGACGCGGCGTGACGGATGGGGCGCGGGCCGTTGGCGGGCCGCGCGACTCAGGCCGTGGCGGCGGTGGTGATCGGGCCTTCGGCGCGGCCGTGGACGAACTGGTCCACATGGGCGTTGCCGCTGTGATCCAGCGTGGAAACGGGGCCGCTCCACAGGATGCGGCCGCCGTGGAGCATGGCGACCCGGTCCGCGATGTGGCGGGCGGAGGCCATGTCGTGCGTGATGGTGATGGCGGTGGCGCCCAGCGCTGTCACCTGCTGACGGATGAGGGCGTTGATGACATCGGCGCGGATGGGATCGAGACCGGTTGTCGGTTCATCGAAGAACAGGATTTCCGGGTTGGCGGCGATCGCGCGGGCGAGCGCGACGCGCTTCTGCATGCCGCCAGACAGTTCCGACGGGCGGAGATCGGCGACGCGGGGTTCCAGCCCCACCTTCGCCAGCACCTCCACCGCGAGGGCATGCATCTTCGCCCCGCCGCCCAGCTTCCCCTGGGTGAGGGCGAAGGTGACGTTGCGCCACACCGGCAGCGAATCGAACAGGGCGCCGCCCTGGAACAGCATGCCGAAGCGGGCACGCGCCTGTTCCAGCGCCCGGCCCTTCAGCCCCACCAGTTCCTGCCCGTCGAGCCGGATCGAGCCTTCGTCGGGCCGGATGATGCCGAGGACGCATTTCAGCAGCACCGACTTGCCGGTGCCCGACCCGCCGATGACGACGAGGCTTTCGCCCGCCGCAACATCGAGATCGACGCCGTCCAGAACGACCTTCGGGCCGAACGCCTTTTTGAGGCCCCGGATGCTGAGGCGCGGTTCCGTCATGCGCCGAACACCAGCACGGTGATGGCGAGGTTGAACAGCAGGATCAGGATAAAGGCGGTGACGACCGCGTTTGTGGTGGCGCGGCCGACGCCCGCCGCGCCGCCGCCGGAGCGATAGCCGTGGTAGCAACCCGCGAGCGCCAGCAGGAAGCCGAACACGGCGGCCTTCACCAGTGAGGAGACGATGTCGTCTGCCTCGAGATAGCGGCGGGTGGTGGCGAGATAGGTGCTGCCGTTGAAGCCCAGCCGCCAGACGGCCAGCGCATAGCCGCCGAGGATGCCGATGACATTGGCGATGGTGACGAGGATGGGCAGCATCAGCGTGGAGGCCACGAGGCGCGGCGCGATCAGGTAGGACCAGGGATCGGTGCGGAGTGTGACCATCGCATCGAGCTGTTCGGTGACCCGCATCGTCGCAAGTTCGGCCGCGATTGCCGAGGACACCCGGCCCGCGACCATCAGGCCCGCCAGCACCGGCCCCAGTTCGCGCACCATGGCGATCACGGTGACGGCGGGAACCGTGGATTCGGCGGAGAAGCGCTGGCCGCCGACATAGATCTGCTGCGCGAGGGCGGCGCCGGTGAACAGAGCGGTCAACCCGACGACGGGAAGCGAGAACCAGCCGATCAGCGCCATCTGTTCCAGCCAGCGGGCAGGATACCAGGGCGGCGCGAAGGCGGCCTTCACCCCATGGCCCGCGAAAATGGCGAGCCGCCCCACCCCGGCCATCAGGGAGAGGACGAAGCGGCCCAGCGCGATCAGCGGGCGGAAAAGGATGTCGGCTGCAGCCATGTGCGGCGCTCGTAGCGGGGGACGGGGGATCGCGGCAAGCCCGGCCGTTCAGTCATCGGGGCCGAGCGTCGCATCCAGGTCGCGCGGACGGACGAAGGTGACGAGGCGGCCCGTCTGCATATGCTCTTCGGCTGCTGCCCAGCTTTCCACGTCCATCTCGATGCCGGCGAAGGTGGCGGTGGGATATTTGACGGCCGCTTCCGCGCGGAGCGCGGAGGTGTCTTCCTCGGTGGCCAGCAGCAGCAGATCCTCCAGCCCCGGATTGTGGCCGATGAGGAGCAGGCTTTCCAGCGCGTCATCCGTTTCGCGGACGAGATCGAACAGGGTCGCGGCCGAGGCCATGTAGATGCGCTTGTCGAACTGGGGGGCGAGCCTGCGACCCAGCCCGGCCTCCACGCCTTCGATCGTCTGCCGGATGCGCAGCGCGGGCGAGGCGATGACGAGATCGAACTGCTGGCCGCTTTCCTTCAGCCATTCGCCCATGCGGCGCGCGGCGCGGTGCCCCCGGCCGTTCAGCGGCCTGTCGAAATCCCGTTCCACCGGATCGTCCCAGCTGGACTTGGCGTGGCGCAGTAGGTTGAGGCGCTTCATCTTGGTCAGCCGGCTCCCGTTCCGTCGCCCGTGTCAGAGGGCCTGTGTTAGAGGGGGCGACTGCGGCGCACAATCCCGCAGCAAGCGGGCGATGGCGTCGGCGGCGTCGGCCAGCGGCACGCGGGCAACCGGCACCTCTGCTGGAAAGGCGGTGAGCAGGCGCGACGGCGTGGAGGCCCCCAGCAGGACGAAGGCGCCCCTGTCCTCTGACGACCGGATCAGGCGGCCGAACGCCTGCGACAGGCGGTGCTTCACGGCCATCTCCTCATGGGCGGAACCGCCGAAGGCCGCACGGCGGGCGGCGTTGAGGATCGTGGGGCGGGACCAGGGCACGCCTTCGAACACGATGAGGCGCAGCGAATCACCCGGCACATCGACGCCGTCCCTGAGCGCATCCGTTCCGAACAGCGTGGCGCGGCGGTCTGCGCGGAAGAGATCGACGAGGGTGCCCGTATCCACAGCGTCCACATGCTGGGCGAAGAGCGGCAGCCCGGCGCGGGCCATGCGATCCGCCAGCCGGGCGTGGACGGCACGCAGCCGGGCGATGGCGGTGAACAGGCCCAGCGTGCCGCCGCCCGCCGCCTCGATCAGGGCGTGGTAGGCGTGGGCGAGGCTGGCGGTGTTGCCCCGCTCGACATCGGTGACGATGAAGACGCGGGCCTGTTCGGCATAATCGAAGGGCGACTGCACCCGGAAGATGTGGGGCGCCACGGCGAGATGCGCTGCGCCCGCGGCGGCTTCGGGGGGATCGCCCAGCGTCGCGGATGTGACGAGGACGCCGTGCGCCGGGGCCAGCACCGCGCCAGCGAGCGGCTTCAGCGGATCGAGCCAGTGGCGCCAGATGCCGCAATCCAGTTCCCGCCCCTCGGTTCGGATGAGCGCGAACCAGTCGACATGGTCGGCCTCTGGCTCGCCCACGACGCGGGCGAGGAGGCGCTGCCAGGCGCCCAGCAGATCAAGGCGGAGCTGAAGCCCCTCTCCGGCGGCGGACAGGCGGGCGATGCCGGGCTGGTCGAGCCATTCGGGCTTTTCCTCGGCCAGCGCCAGCAGGCGGGCGCGCAGCGCGATCATCGCGCGCGCCATGCGGGACAGGCAGGCGGCCGCCGCATCGACGGCTTCGGGCAGGCCGGGCGAGAGCGCGGCGACTTCGGTTTCCAGCGAAAAGCCGCGATCCTCGTCTGTCGCGCGGGTGAGGACGTGGGTGCGGATGGCGGCGATGAGCGCTTCGATCGGGCCTGCGGGTTCGCCCGCGCCCACCCGGCTGAGCCAGTCCGCACCGGGAAGTTCTGTGGCGAGGTGGAGCAGTTCCTCCAGCGCGGTGCCGCCTTCGCCATCATAGCTGCTGACATCCATCAGCCGGGCGGCGAGGCCGCGGCGGCGGCCGGCGCGACGGCCGGGGCGATCCGGGCCGAGGAGCCAGCGGCGGAGTTCGATGGCCTCTCCGCCGGAGAGGACGACGGCGAAGGCGCTGTCGGCTGCGGCGTGGAGGTGATGGCCTTCATCGAACACGAGCCGGGTGAGGCCCTGCCCTTCGGCGCGGGCGCGCACGGCATTCGCCATGACGAGGGCGTGATTGGCGATGACGAGGCTGGCCTTTTGCCCTTCGCGGACCGAGCGTTCGATGAAGCAGCGCCGCCAGTGCGGGCAGGCAGAGCGGATGCATTCGCCGCGCCGGTCCGTGAGCGCGGGAAGCGCGGTGCCGCGCCGGAACAGGCCGGGGAGCCAGCCGGGCAGATCGCCGCCGACCATGTCGCCGTCTACCGTGAAGCGGGCCCAGCGGGCGACGAGTTCCGCGAACAGCGCCTGCCGGCCGGCGAAGGCGCCCTGCATCGCATCCTCGAGGTTGAGGAGGCAGAGATAGTTTTCGCGGCCCTTGCGGACGACGACCTGGCCTGCATCGACCATGGCGGGCAGGCTGCGGCGGGTTTCGGCCTTCAGCTGGCGTTGCAGGGCGCGGGTGAAGGTGGAGAGCCAGACCTGTTCGCCGGTTTCGGCGGCATGGAGGCTGGCGGGTGCGAGATAGCCGAGCGTCTTGCCGATGCCGGTGCCGGCTTCGGCCACCACGAGGTTGGGGCCGTCGCGGCTGTCGCGGGGCTGGAAGGCGTGGGCCGCGGCGAGCGCATAGGCCATCTGCCCTTCGCGCGGTTCGCGGCGGGTGCCGGCGAGATGGCGGAGATTTTCCAGCACGTCGGCGTCGGCATGGGTGCGGACAAGGGGCGGCAGGCGGGGCGGCATGTCGTGCCATTCGGGAAGCGCGACGAACAGATCGGGGGCATGGGGGCTGCTGCCCATCGCCTCCCCCACGGGGGCGGCCCAGAGCCAGCCCTTGCGGTGGAGCCGTTCGAGGCTGTCGCGCGCGCCGGCGCGGTGGGGCCATTTCCGGTCCTCCAGCCGGGTGAGGAGGGCGGCGGCGGCCCGTTGCAGGAAGGCGGCCTCTTCCGCTTCGCGGCCGGGTAGTTCATGCCCCAGCGCATCCGCGAGGCCACGCGCGGAGGGGACGAGGAAGGTGGCCGGCAGCACGAAGGCCCAGAGTTCGAGGAGATCGAGGCCGGAGACTTCGGGCAGGCCGAGCCGGGCCGCGACCTGCGGCGCATTGAGCAGAAGATGCGGGGTGTCAGCCAGCCGCCGCACCGCTTCGGCGCGCGAAACGGCCGTGACTTCGCCGCCCGCATCGGCGCGCCAGATGCCGGCATGGCTTGCAACGAGCGCGGGGATTGGCAAAGGGGCGACCATGTTTACCGGACTCGACAGCCTTTCGCCCACGGAATTGCAAGCTCTGCGCGACGAAGCGCTGGTGAGCAAGGCCTGGCCGTTCGAGGAAGCGCGCAAGGTGATCGCCCGCTATCCCGAGGGATTCCCGGCCGATGGGGTGATCTTCGAGACGGGCTATGGCCCATCCGGGCTGCCGCACATCGGCACCTTCGGGGAAGTGGTGCGCACGACCATGGTGCGCCGCGCCTTCGAGCTGTTGCAGCCGGGCGTGAAGACGCGGCTGATCGCCTTTTCCGACGACATGGACGGCATGCGCAAGGTGCCGCCGCATCTGCCCAACCAGGAGCTGCTGAAGGCTGCGCTGGACCTGCCGCTGACGGTGGTGCCCGATCCGTTCGGCACGCACGACAGTTTCGGCGCGCACAACAATGCCCGGCTGCGGGCGTTCCTGGACAGCTTCGGCTTCGATTACGAATTCCTGAGCTCGACGGACTGCTACCGGTCGGGCCGGTTCGACGCCACCCTGCTGAAGGTGCTGGCGAAGTATGAGGAGATCATGGCCGTGATGCTGCCCACGCTGGGCGCGGAGCGGCAGGCGACCTATTCGCCCTTCCTTCCGGTTTCGCCCACCACGGGCAAGGTGCTGCAGGTGCCGATCACCGCACGCGACGAGGCGGCGGGGACGATTTCCTATGCCGATCCCGACACCGGTGAAACGGTGACGGTTCCCGTCACGGGCGGCCATTGCAAACTGCAGTGGAAGGTGGACTGGGCGATGCGCTGGGTGGCGCTGGGCGTGGATTACGAGATGTCGGGCAAGGACCTCATCGATTCGGTGAAGCTGTCCAGCCAGATCACCCGCATCCTGGGGGCGAAGCCGCCCGAAGGCTTCAACTACGAGCTGTTCCTGGACGGCGAGGGCGCGAAGATCTCGAAGACGAAGGGCAATGGCCTGACGATCGAGGAATGGCTGCGCTATGCCCCGCCGGAGAGCCTGGCCTTCTACATGTTCCAGCAGCCGCGCGCGGCGAAGAAGCTGTATCTGGGGGTGATCCCCAAGGCGATGGACGACTATTTCCAGTTCGTCGCCGCCTTCCCCGGACAGGCGCCGAAGGAGCAGCTGGGCAACCCCAGCTTCCATGTGCATGGCGGCCCGCCGCCGGCCTATGCGCCGCCCGTGACCTTCGCGCTGCTGCTGAACCTGGTGGCGGTGTCGGGCGCGAGCGACGCCGGGATGCTGGGCGCCTATCTGAAGCGCTATGCGCCGCAGTGCGACCCTGAGGGCGACCCCCGGCTGAAGGCGCTGATCGACGCGGCCATCGCCTTCCATGCCGATCATGTGGCCCCCACGCTGAAGCGGCGCGCGCCCGACGCGCGGGAGCGCGAGGCGCTGGCCGAGCTGGAGCTGTGGCTGCAGGGCCATGCGGATGCCGATGCGGAAGCGATCCAGTTCGAGGTGTATGAGATCGGCAAGCGCTATGGCTTCGAGCCTTTGCGCAGCTGGTTCCAGGCGCTGTACGAGATCCTGCTGGGATCGTCGCAAGGGCCGCGCATGGGCACCTTCTTCGCGCTTTATGGCGTGGACAACAGCCGGCGCCTGATCGGCGACGCGCTGGGCGAGGTGCGGGCCTGATGCGCGCGCTGCTGCTGACGGCGCTGATGCTGACGGCGGCCCCGGCGGCGGCCAGCCCTTCGGCGGATGCGTTTGCGGCCGGGAAATTCGCGGACGCCGCAGCCATCGGGCGCAAGGAAGCAACCGCGCAATCGCTGCTGACAGCCGGGCGCGCGCTTGCGACCCAGGCGGCCTGGCAGACGACCGACAGGGAAACGGCGCGCAAGATGCTGGTGCAGGCGGAAGCCGACCTGACCGCATCGCTGGCGCTGGCGCCGGGCAATCCGGACGCGCTGCTGCAGAGGGCGGTGGTGATCGGCTATCAGGCGAAGCTGGCGAAAAGCCCCGGCCTTGCGAAGCAGGCCCGCGCCGGGTTCGAGGCCGTGCTGGCGAAGGAGCCCGGCAGCGCGCTGGCGCAGGGCGCGATGGGCGGCTGGCACGGCGAGGCGGTGGCGACGCTGGGCAAGTTCCTGGCCGGCACCGCGCTGGGGGCGAAGGAGGCGGAGGCCATCCGCTGGTTCGACAAGGCGGTGGCGACGCGGGGCGGCGACCCGGCCATCCCGCTGTTCTATGCCTCGACGCTGCTGGGGCTGTCTGCCGACAATGCGGCGAAGGCGAAGGCGCTGTTGCAGCGGGCCGTGAAGGCGGCGCCGGCCGACGGGTTCGACCGGCTGATGCAGGCGAACGCCCGCGCGATCCTGGCGCCGCTGGACAAGGGGGATGTGAAAACCGCGCAGGCGACGGCGAAGCGGCTGTCGCCGCTGGGAAGCGTGCGGTAGCGGGCGTCCCTTTCGGGACGCCCGGCCCGGTTTACTTGCCGCCGGCGGCGATCCAGCGGTCGATCTTGGCGTCCAGCACTTCCAGCGGCAGCGCGCCTGTCATCAGAACCTGTTCGTGGAAGCCGCGGATGTCGAAATTCTTGCCCAGCGCCTTTTCGGCGCGCTTGCGGGCGGCCTGGATGCGCAGGTCGCCCACCTTGTAGGCCAGCGCCTGACCCGGCATCGCGACGTAACGGTCCACCTCGTTCACGACATCGGTTTCGCCCTGCGAGGAGTTGGCGAGCATGTAATCGATCGCCTGCTGGCGGCTCCACCCTTTGGAATGGAGGCCGGTGTCCACCACGAGCCGCATGGCGCGCAGCATCTCGTCGTCGAGGCGGCCATAATATTGGTAGGGATCGGTGAACATGCCCAGTTCCTTGCCGAGGCTTTCGGCATAGAGGCCCCAGCCTTCGGCAAAGGCGGTGTTGCCGCCGAAGCGCTGGAAGCTGGGCAGCTTCGCGTTCTCGAACGCCAGCGCGATCTGGAAATGGTGCCCCGGCGCGCCTTCGTGGAGATAGAGCGTCTCCATCCCCGGCGTGGTGCGGCTGGGGAGATCATAGGCGTTGAAATAGAAGATGCCCGGGCGCTTCCCGTCGGGCGAACCCGGCTGATAGGAGCCGCCCGCCATGTCCTTTTCGAGGAAGGGGGGATAGGGGCGGATTTCCAGCGGCGTCTTGGGCATGGTGCGGAACAGCTTGGGCAGCGTGGCATCCACCCGCTTGCCGATGTCGTAATAGCCCTGCGTCATCGCTTCACGGCTGACGGGCTTGAACTTCGGATCGGTCTTGATGTGGGTGAAGAACTCCTGGAGGCTTCCCTTGAAGCCCACTTCGGCCATCACCTTCTTCATTTCGCCCTGGATGCGGGCGACTTCCGACAGGCCGAGATTGTGGATTTCATCCGGCGTCATGTTCGTCGTCGTCTGGGTGGAGACGAGATAGCGGTAGAAATCCGGGCCGCCCGGCATGGAGACGAGGCCGGGGCGATCATTGCCGCGGCTGGCCGGTAGATAGGTATCGCGGGTGTAATCGCGCAGCGCCGCATAGCGCGGCAGGATTTCATCCTTCACCTTGGCGGCATAGGCGGCCTTCAGCCGGGCCTGGTCTTCCGCCGAAATGCCTTCGGGGAATTTCTGCACCGGCATCATCAGCGGCATCTTTTCGACCCCGCCTTCGACATGGCGGTTCAGCTGATCGAGCACCCGTTCGGAGACGAGCTTCGGCTGCACCACGCCGGCGGCCACACCCTCCTTCATCCGGCCCAGCACGCGGTCCAGCGCGACTGCGAAGCCGTCGAGGCGCTTCAGATTGTCCTCATAGTCCTTCACCGTCTTGAACTGGGCGACGGAGGTGCCGGACAGGATGTCGGGCACGAACTGGTGCAGGCCGTTGAAGTGATCGATCGGCAGCAGCTTCGAGACGTTCAGCAGATCCGGCTGATAGCCCCGGAGCGTGGATTCACGCTGCCATTTGAAGACATCGTAGCTGATCTGCTCATCGGCCGTCAGCTTCGCGCGGTCGATCGCGGCGAGCGCCTTCAGATCGGCTTCTGCGGCGGCCTTTTCGGCGGCCAGATACGCGTCGGTGATATAGTCGCCGAACTGATCGGAGAAGCGGGTGTCGCCCCGGAACAGGGCGAACAGCGGGTTGCGCTTCAGATTCGCCTCGTCCGAGGCGATGAAGAGCTGGGTGAGCTTTGCCGACGGGGTTTCGACCATCGGGCCGGCGGCGACCTTGTCGGCGGGCTGCTGGGCCATGGCCGGCATGGCGAGCGCAAGCGCGGCAACGGCTGCGCCGAGGCGGAAAATGTGCGTCATTCTTGCTGAGACTCCGGTTTTTGTTGTCGCCCTCTCCGTTGCAGGGGATAGCGGCTGCGGCGGCGTTCACAAGAGGCGATTCCCGTGGCCGCGCGCCGGGGCCCGTGGCCTGCCGAAGGTTGACAAAGGGCGAGTCGAGCCATAAAGGCGCTGGCTTTCGCGGCACCCCCTGCTTCGGCGGGGGCGGCCGCGTTTGCTATCTTGAGATGAGGATTTCCAGATGTTCGCGGTGGTGCGCACGGGTGGCAAGCAATATCGGGTTGCCGCCGATGACCAGATCACGGTCGAGAAGCTGGACGGCGAAGCCGGCAGCCAGGTGCAGCTGGACGTGCTGCTCGTTTCCGACGGCGGCGCGCTGAAGGACGCCGGCAAGGCGAAGGTGACGGCCGAGATCGTGGCCCACAATCGCGGCGACAAGGTGATCATCTTCAAGAAGCGCCGTCGCCACAATTATCGCCGCAAGAACGGCCATCGCCAGCACCAGACGGTGCTGAAGATCCTCTCGATCGCTTAAGGAGCCCCTGAAATGGCACATAAGAAGGCAGGCGGCTCGTCGCGCAACGGCCGTGATTCGAATGCGAAGCGCCTGGGCGTGAAGCTGTTCGGCGGCCAGGAAGCGGTTGCCGGCAACATCATCGTGCGCCAGCGCGGCACCCGCGTGTGGCCGGGTGTGAACGTGGGCCTTGGCCGCGATCACACCCTGTTCGCGACCGCTGACGGCCGCATCGAGTTCCACGACGGCAAGCAAGGGCGGAAGTATGTGTCCGTCCGCGTGGCCGAAGCCGCCGAGTAAGAGTTCCCTTTCAAGGGTTGGAAGGGGGGCCGGGGTTTTCCCGGCCCTTTTTCGTTTCGGCGCCATGCGGTGGCCAAGCCCCTTGCAACTTCGGGACTTGAAGCGCGGCCACATCTGATTGAAGACCCCTACGCCATGATGTTCCTTGACCAGGCCAAGATCCACCTGAAGTCCGGCTGGGGCGGGGATGGTTGCGTGAGCTTCCGGCGCGAGAAGTTCATCGAATATGGCGGGCCGAACGGCGGCAATGGCGGCAAGGGCGGCGATATCGTGTTCGAGGCGGTGGCCGGGCTGAACACGCTGATCGATTTTCGTTACACTCAGCATTTCCGGGCCCAGCGCGGCGCGGGCGGCATGGGCACCGACCGGCACGGCGCCAATGGCGAGACGCTGGTGATCAAGGTGCCCGTGGGGACGCAGGTGCTGGCCGACGACGAGGAGCGAACGCCGCTCGCCGACCTGACCGAGGTGGGGCAGACGGTGATGCTGCTGAGGGGCGGCGACGGCGGCAAGGGCAACGCCAGCTACAAGAGCAGCACCAACCGCGCGCCGCGCCAGTTCCAGAAGGGCTTTCCGGGGCAGGAAATGAGCGTGTGGCTGCGGCTGAAGCTGCTGGCCGATGTGGGGCTGGTGGGGCTGCCGAATGCGGGCAAGTCCAGCTTCCTGAACGCGGTGACGAACGCCAGCGCCAAGGTGGGGGCCTATGCCTTCACCACGCTGAAGCCGCAGCTGGGGGTGGTGAGCCACCGGGGCCGCGAGTTCGTGATGGCGGACATTCCGGGCCTGATCGAGGGCGCGGCGGACGGGGCCGGCATCGGCGACCGCTTCCTGGGCCATGTGGAGCGCTGCCGCGTGCTGCTGCATCTGGTGGACGCCGACGGCGAGGCGCCGACGGCCGGATATGACATCGTGCGCGGCGAGCTGGAAGCCTATGGCGCGGGGCTGGAGGACAAGCCCGAGATCGTGGTGCTTTCCAAGAGCGACACGGCCACGCCGCAGAAGATCGCCGCCGTTTCGCGCGCCATCGAACGGCGCACGGGGGTGCCGCCGCTGGTGGCTTCGTCCATGACCGGGGCGGGGATGGAGGGCGTGCTGAACGCCCTCGCCGACGAACTGTGGCCGAGGGGCGAGGCGGTCAAAACCGAAGGCGGCTGGTCGCCGCTATGACCCTGCGCGGGGGGCTTTTCGCGGCCGGGCAGGCCGCGCGGCTGACGCTGAAGGTGGGATCCAGCCTGCTGGTGGAGAAATCCGGCGAGGTGCGGGCGCGCTGGCTGGAAACGCTGGTGGCCGACATCGCCGAGGCGCATGCGGCCGGGCAGCAGATCATCCTGGTGTCGTCCGGTGCGATCGCGCTGGGGTCGCGGCGGCTGAAGCTGGTGAAGGGCGGGCGCGCGAGCCTTGAGGATGCGCAGGCAGCGGCCGCAACCGGGCAGATCATCCTGGCCGGGCTGTGGGCGGACCTGCTGGGGAAGCATGGCATCGCGGCGGCGCAGATGCTGGTGACGCTGGGCGATTTCGAGGACCGGCGGCGGTTCCTGAACGCATCCGCCACGCTGGACCGGCTGCTGAGCCTGGGCGTGGTGCCGATCCTGAACGAGAATGATTCGGTGGCGACCGAGGAAATCCGCTTTGGCGACAATGACCGGCTGGCCGCGCGCGCGGCGCAGGCGGCGCGGGCGGATGCGCTGGTGCTGCTGTCGGACATCGACGGGCTGTACACCGCCAATCCGGCGGAAGACCCTTCGGCCGAGTTCATCCCGACCGTGAGCGACATTTCGGCGGTCGCGCATATGGCGAGCCGGGCTTCGTCTTCTGGGATGGGATCGGGCGGGATGGCGGCCAAGGTGGAGGCGGCGCGGATCGCCCATGCGGCCGGTGTGCCGGTGGCGATCGTGGCCGGCGCGCCGGACCATCCGCTGAAGCGGTTCATCGAAACAGGGCATGGCACGCTGTTCGAGGCGCCCGACCCGCTGACGGCGCGCAAGGCCTGGCTGGCGGGCCGCATGCAGGTGGAAGGACGGCTGACGGTGGATGCCGGGGCCGCGCGCGCGCTGAAGGCGGGGAAGAGCCTGCTGGCAGCCGGTGTGATCGGGATCGAGGGGCAGTTCCGGCGCGGCGACGCGGTGGACGTGCTGGACGAGGGTGGCAAGCTGATCGCGCGCGGGCTGGTGAGCTATGATGCGGCGGATGCGCGGGCGATTGCTGGGAAGAGCCGCGAGGCGCTGCAGCCGATCCTGGGCTATGCGCCGCGCAGCGCGATGATCCACCGCGACCAGATGGTGATGCTGTGACGATGGCGACGCAGCCGGAACGGCTGATGGCCGAAATGGGCGCGCGCGCCCGGGCAGCCCAGCGCCTGCTGGCGGCGGCGCCGACGGCCACAAAGGCCGATGCGCTGCGCGCGATGGCAGCCGCGATCCGGGCCGATGCGGCCGACATCCTGGCCGCCAACGCGTGCGACATGGCCGGGGCGGATGCGCTGTCGCCCGCGATGCGGGACCGGCTGAAGCTGACGGAGGCGCGGATCGAAGGCATCGCCGCTGCGCTGGAGCAGGTGGCCGCGCTGCCGGACCCGGTGGGCGAGACGATCCGCGCGTGGCGGCAGCCGAACGGGCTGACCTTCCGCCGGGTGCGGGTGCCGCTGGGCGTGATCGGCATCATCTTCGAAAGCCGCCCGAACGTGACGGCGGACGCGGGCGCGCTGTGCCTGATGGCGGGCAACGCCTGCATCCTGCGCGGCGGATCGGACGCGACCGAAAGCAGCCGCGCCATCCATCGCTGCCTGCTGGCGGGGCTGGACGCGGCGGGGCTGCCCGCGGATGCGATCCAGCTGGCGCCGACGGCCGACCGGGCCTTCGTGGGGGCGATGCTGGGGGCTTCGGGGCTGATCGACGTGATCATTCCGCGCGGGGGGAAAAACCTTGTCGCGCGGGTGCAGGCCGAGGCGCGGGTGCCGGTGCTGGCGCATCTGGACGGCAACAACCATGTCTATGTCGATGCCGCCGCCGACACGGACATGGCGCGGGCCATCGTGGTGAACGCCAAGATGCGGCGCATCGGCGTGTGCGGGGCGATGGAGACGCTGCTGATCGACCGGGCCTTCTCCGATGCCCGCGCCCTGCTGACCACGCTGCTGGACGCCGGATGCGAATGCCGGGTTTCGTCCGAGCTGATCGGGCTGGATGCGCGGCTGAAGCCGGTGGCGCCGGAGGACTGGGACACCGAATATCTGGATGCCGTGTGCGCGGTGGGGCTGGTGGACGGCGTGGAGGGCGCGATTGCCCATATCGCGGCGCATGGCAGCGCGCACACCGATGCGATCGTGACCGAGGATGCCGCCGTGGCGGAACGCTTCCTGGCGGCGGTCGATTCGGCGATCGTGCTGTGGAACGCCTCCACCCAGTTCGCGGACGGGGGCGAGTTCGGTTTCGGCGCGGAAATCGGCATCGCCACCGGGCGGCTGCATGCGCGGGGGCCTGTCGCGCTGGAAGGCCTGACCAGCTACAAGACGCTGGTGATGGGCAGCGGGCAGGTCAGACGCGGTTGAGGAAGGGCTTTACCGTCGGGCTGCTGGGCGGCTCGTTCAATCCGGCGCATGGCGGGCACCGCAAGATGAGCGTGGCGGCGCTGGAACGGCTGGGGCTGGACGAGGTGTGGTGGCTGGTTTCGCCGCAGAATCCGCTGAAGCCGGTGGCCGGCATGGCGCCGCTGAAGGCGCGAATCGCATCGGGCCGGGCGGTGGCGCGGCATCCGCGCATCCGGGTGACGGGCATCGAGGCGGAGCTGGGCACGCAACTGACCATCGACACCATCCAGGCGCTGAAGCGGCGCTATCCGCAGGTGCGCTTCCTGTGGCTGATGGGATCCGACAATCTGATGCAGTTCCACCGCTGGGCCGACTGGCGGGAAATCGCGCGGCAGGTTCCGATTGTGGTGATGGCCCGGCCGCTTTATGTTGGGCGGAGCCAGTTCGCCCCGGCCATGGGCTGGCTGAGGCGATGGCGCCACGGAAACCCGGCCGGATGGAGGACCTGGCGTCTGCCCGGGCTTGCGCTCGTGAACTTCGGACTGGACCAGAGGTCTGCCACCGCGATCCGGCGGGCAGACCCGGACTGGGCGGACGACATCCTCTTGCAACAGGACACACCAGATTGACTGACGCCGAAAAGAGCGTGGAGGCTCTCCACACGCTGATCCTGAAATGCCTGGAGGACGGGCAGGCCGAGGAGGTGGTTTCCATCCCGCTGGCCGGGAAGAGCGCGATCGCGGACCATATGGTGATCGCATCCGGCCGCTCCACCCGGCAGGTGGCGGCGCTGGCGCAGCGGATCGAATCGGAAGTGAAGCAATCCCTTCACCGGAATGTGCGGATCGAGGGGCTGGCGAGCGCGGACTGGGTGCTGATCGACGCGCATGACGTGATCGTCCACCTGTTCCGGCCGGAAGTGCGCCAGTTCTATGGCCTGGAAAAGATGTGGGCCTTCGATGCCGATGGCGCACCGCTGCGCGCGGAAGGCGCGAAACCCTGAAGCTGAGCATCCTTGCCTATGGAAAGGCCGGGCGCGGGGCGGAATCCGAACTTGTCGAGCGTTATCTGAAGCGCATTCCCTGGGGCGCTTCGGTGGTGGAACTGGGCGATTCCGCCGCCTTTCCCCCGGCCCCGCCGCACAGCCGCACCGTGGTGCTGGACGAGCGCGGCCGGGCGTTGACGAGCGAAGCTCTTGCCGGGCGGCTGGGCAAATGGCGCGACGAGGGCGTGCGCGAGGTGCGCTTCCTGCTGGGCCCGGCGGACGGCCACCGGGCGGACACGCGCGACGCCGCAGACCTTGTGCTGGCGCTGGGGCCTGCCACCTGGCCGCACCTGCTGGCCCGCGCCATGCTGGCCGAGCAGCTGTACCGGGCCTGGTCCATCCTGACGGGCCATCCCTATCATCGTGAATGATGATGCCCCCCCTTTTCACCGGGGGTTCAAGCTGTCAGTCTTAAAGGTCAAGATATGGGCGAGTCTGTCGCGGAGGTTGCGCCGGATCCCAAGCCCGAGAGGGTCTGACTGATGAAGCCGATCGTACACACGCTTCTTGCCGGAACAGCGGGCGCCATCCTGGCGCTGACGCTGCCCACGGCCGTGAACGCCGCGCGCGGGAATGAAACCTGGCGCGAGCTGGACACGCTGATGGACGTGTTCCTGAAGGTGCGCGAGGCCTATGTCGACCAGGTGGACGACCGGAAGCTGATCGAAGGCGCGATCAACGGCATGCTGGCGAGCCTGGACCCGCACAGTTCCTATCTGGACGCGCGCGCCAGCCAGAACATGCGTACCCAGACCGACGGCGAATATGGCGGGCTGGGCCTGACGGTGAGCAGCGAGGACGGCGCCGTCCGCGTGGTGTCGCCCACCGATGAAACACCGGCCGCCCGCGCCGGGATCAAGGCCGGCGATTTCATCACCCATATCGACGACGAACTGATCTTCGGCTCCACGCTGAACGAAGCCGTGGACCGGATGCGCGGCACGCCCGGCACCTCCATCAAGCTGACGGTGGTGCGGCCGGGCGAATCCAAGCCGCTGACCTTCAAGCTGACGCGCGAGGTGATCAAGGTGCGCCCGGTGCGC
The DNA here is from genome assembly GCF_041909755.1 of Sandaracinobacter sp. Taxonomy (NCBI): domain Bacteria; kingdom Pseudomonadati; phylum Pseudomonadota; class Alphaproteobacteria; order Sphingomonadales; family Sphingosinicellaceae; genus Sandaracinobacter; species Sandaracinobacter sp. The sequence continues at coordinate 21,261 of NZ_JAYRCW010000008.1, read as the reverse complement.
TGGGAAGCGAAGGGCAATGTGGGCGTGATCCGCATCGCCAGCTTCAACCGGCAGACCGGCGAGGCGACGCGGCAGGCTGTGGCCGAGCTTTCGAAGAAGCTGGGGCCGGATGCCGCCGGCTATGTGATCGACCTGAGATCGAACCCCGGCGGGCTGCTGGACCAAGCGATCGAAGTGACGGACACCTTCCTGGAGCGCGGCGAGATCGTGAGCCAGCGCGGCCGCACCAAGGAGGATATCGAACGCTATTACGCCCGTTCCGACGACCTGACGGGCGGCAAGCCGATCGTGGTTCTGGTGGACGAAGGCTCTGCCTCTGCCGCGGAAATCGTGGCGGGCGCCCTGCAGGACCAGAAGCGCGCGATCGTGCTGGGGCAGCGCACCTTCGGGAAGGGCAGCGTGCAGACGCTGATCCCGCTGGGGCCGGAAACCGGGCTGAGGCTGACCACTGCGCGCTACTACACGCCTGCCGGCCGTTCGGTGCAGGAAGCCGGGATCGACCCCGACATCCAGGTGCCGCAGCTGACGGACGCCAGCCGGGCCGACCGGCCGCGCCTGCGCGAAGCCGACCTCAGGAACCATCTGATCGCGGAGAAGAAGGCGGACGACAAGCTGATCGAGGAGGACGGCAAGCCCGATCCCCGGTTCCGCATGACCGCCGAGGAGCTGAAGAAGCAGGGCATCACCGACTTCCAGCTGGACTATGCGGTGAAGCTGGTGTCGCGGCTTGGCGCCCGGCCGGTGGCCCCGGCGCAGGTGGCTGCCACCACGCGATGACGCGCGCCAGAGGGGTACGGCAGGCCGCCTGGCTGCTGTTCGCGGTTTCGGGATCGCTGCTGCTGGGGGCGCTGAGCTTTCAGTTTCTGGGCGGGCTTGCGCCGTGCGAAATGTGCTTCTGGCAGCGCTATGCCCATCTGGCAGTGCTGGCGGTGGCGGCGCTCGCCCTGCTGAGCGGCAACCGCGCCATCGGCTGGCTGGCGGTGCTGGCGATGGCGGCGGCCGCCGGCCTTGGCCTGTTCCACGCGGGCGTCGAGCAGAAATGGTGGCAGGGCATCACCGCCTGCACCGCGCCGGTATCGGCGGGCATGTCCACCGCCGACATGCTGGACACGCTGATGAACGCGCCGCTGGTGCGCTGCGACGAAATCCCCTGGAGCCTGATGGGCATTTCCATGGCAGGATGGAATGCGCTGATCTCGGCGGGCGCCGCGCTGTGTGGGGCCTTCATCCTGATCTTCACGCGGAGGGCGAAATGACACGGCTGGCCGGCGACCGCGCCCCTGACACCAAGGCCATGATCCGCGTGGATCAGGCCGGGGAATATGGCGCCAAGCGCATCTATGCCGGACAACTGGCGGTGATGGGCAACCGCCACGCCAGTTCGGGCGAAATCGCCCGCATGGCCGCGCAGGAGGATGTGCACCTGGCCGCCTTTGACCGGCTGGTGGCGGAGCGCTGCGTGCGCCCCACCCTGCTGATGCCGCTGTGGCATGTGGCCGGCTTCGCGCTGGGCGCAGCATCGGCGCTGGTGGGGCCCAAGGCCGCCATGGCCGTGACCGCCGCGGTGGAAACGGAAATCGACCGCCATTACCAGGCGCAGCGCGACGCGCTGGCCGGCGACGACCCGGAACTGGAAGGCATGATCGCACAGTTCCAGGCCGAGGAAGTGGAACATCGCGACAGCGCCATCGCCCATGGGGCGGAACAGGCGCCCGCCTATCCGCTGATGTCGGCACTGGTGCGCGCCGGATGCCGCGCGGCGATCCGGGTGGCGGAGAAGATCTAGGCGGGAAGGCTGTTTTCGCCTCCGGCGGGCAGGCTCTTTTCGCCTCCGGCGGGCAGGGAAATGATTTCCCTGCACCCTCGACATTCGCGCTGCGGATCGGCTGCGGATGACACGCCCGCGAATCGGGTTCATGTGCCTGCGGCGCCTTCAAGTTGGCGCCGCAGGCAATCATTTCCTTCCGCCAGCGCCAACCCGTCCGTTGCAGCGCAAGGCAAGGAATGAGGGTGCAGGGAAATCATTTCCCTGCCCGCCGGAGGCATGAAGGCTGCCGCCGGACGCGCCAATGACGTCCGCGTCAGGCCAGCAGCTGGTCCACCAGCGCCTTTACCTTGGCGCTTTTCCATTGGGGGGCTGGGGCGCAGAGCCAGTAGGCGTCGTCCGTCGGGATGCGGTCGGCGCGTTCTTCCAGCTGGCCGGTGGCGAGTGCGGCGGCGGCCAGCGTGAGCGGCACCTGGGCTTCGCCGAGGCCGGCGATGGCCCAGTCCAGCGCCTGGCCGGCATCCGGCAGGGCGGCGGCGGGGCCTTCCATCGTGCGCCAGCCCAGTGCGCGGGCCGGGGCGCCGGGGGCAGCGACGGTGACCAGTTGTTCGTCTGCCAGCTTGCGGCCGAACACGCCTTCGGCATCCGGGGCGGGGCCGAAGCTGAGGGCGAGATCGAGGTTGGCCTGGGCGAAATCGACCGGGCCGTCGAGCGCGAGGATCTGCACGCTGGCATCGGGGTTGTCGTGCAGCCAGCGGGCGAGGCGGGGCATCAGCCAGTGGCGGATGGCGCCGCGCGCGCAGCCGATGGAGAGGCGGGCGGCGCCCTGCCCTTCCTGGAGCGCGGAGACGGATTCCTCGAAGGCGGCAAAGCCGGCGCGCAGGTGCGGCAGGGCGCGGGCGGCTTCAGGCGTGAGTTCCAGCCCGCGCGCGGTGCGGCGGAACAGGATGACGCCCAACGTTTCCTCAAGCGCGCGGATCTGCTGCCCGACGGCGGCGGGCGTGACGGCGAGTTCGTCTGCCGCGCGGGTGAAGGAGAGCGAGCGGGCGGCGGCATCGAACACGCGCAGTGCGTTGAGGGGGAGGAGGGATCGTTTCATCAGTTGGCGGCCCCCTTCGCATCGGGCGAGAGGAGATCGAAGCCGGGAATGGCCACCTCGAAACGGCGGCCGCCGCTGTCCACCATGCCGAAGCGGCCCTCCATATGGCCCATGGGCGTGGCGAGCGGGCAGCCGGAGACATAATCGTAGCTGCAACCGGGTGCGATCAGGGGCTGTTCGCCGACGACGCCTTCGCCCATCACGTCGCGCCGCGCGCCATGGCCGTCGATGATGACCCAGTGGCGGTCGATCAGCTGCACCTCCATGCCGGAGCCGTTTTCGACCCGGATATGATAGTGCCAGACCCAATGGCCGTTTTCGGGATCCGACTGGTCACCGGCGTAGCGCGGCTGCACGCGGATCGTGATGCCGTCGGTGGTGGCGGTTACCGAGAACAGGCCGGGCAGGCTCATGCGCCGGACCTTTGAGGGGGGCGGGGGTTCAAAGGCCGATGGCCTTGAGCGCCTGTTCGAGATCGTCGATCAGGTCGTCGGCGTCTTCCAGCCCGACGGAGAGGCGAAGGGTGCCTTCGCTGATGCCCATTTCCAGCCGCGCCGCTTCGGCCATGCTGGCGTGGGTGGTGGAGGCGGGGTGCGTCATCAGGGTGCGGCTGTCGCCCAGGTTGTTGGAGATGTCGATCAGCTGAAGCGCATCGAGCAGCCCGTGCGCCTGCGGGCGGCCGCCGGCGAGGTGCAGCGCGATGATGGTGCCGCCGGCCGACATCTGCGCCATGGCGAGCGCGTGCTGGGGGTGGCTTTCGAGGCCGGGGTAGAGGGTGCCGGGGGCGCGCGTTTCCAGGAAGCGGGCGACCTTCAGCGCATTCTGGCAGGCGCGCTGGACGCGGAGATCCAGCGTTTCCAGGCTTTTCAGCAGCACCCAGGCGTTGAAGGCGCTGAGCACGGGACCGGTGTGGCGGGTGAAGGCCAGATAGGTCTTCTCCATCCATTCCTCGGGGCCCATCACGGCACCGGCCAGTACGCGGCCCTGCCCATCCATCAGCTTGGTGGCGGAATAGGCGACGATGTCGGCGCCCAGTTCCAGCGGGCGCTGCACGATGGGGGAGGCGAAGGCATTGTCCACCATCACCAGCGCGCCGGCATCATGGGCGATGGCCGAGACGGCGGGGATGTCCACGATATCCAGCGTGGGGTTGGCGGGCGATTCCAGGAACACCGCCCTGGTGTTGGGGCGCAGGGCCCGGGCGAAGGCATCGGTGTCGCGGCCGTCGACGACTGTGGTTTCGATGCCGAAGCGGGGCAGGATGGTATCGACCAGCACCCGGCAGGACCCGAAGGCGGCGCGGCCCGCGATCAGGTGATCGCCCGCCGACAGGGTGGACATCAGCATCGCCGACATCGCGGCCATTCCGCTGGCGGAGACGCGGCAGGCTTCCGCCCCTTCCAGCAGGGCGAGCCGTTCCTCCAGCATTTCCACCGTGGGGTTCTGCAGGCGCGAATAGGTCATGCCCTTCGCGTCGCCCCGGAAGCGGGCGGCGGCTTCCTCGGCATTGTCGTAGCAATAGCCGGAGGTGAGGAAGATCGCTTCGGAGGTTTCGCCGTAGTTGCTGCGCGCGGTGCCCCCGCGCACGAGCTGCGTGGCCGGGCGCCAGCCGCGGGTGATGGCCCTGTCCTGTCCTGTGAGCTTTTTCATCGCGCTGCTTCCCTAGCGCCAAAGCGCTGGAGGGCAAAGGGCGCTGGCGCGCCAGGCAGGGAAGGAGCGGGCGTTGCAGCGATTCGCCAGTTGGAGTATCGCTGGCTGAATATCCTTAACGAGGGTCTCTCATGCGCATCTGGCTTCCCATCCTTGGCGCGGGCGTGCTTCTGGCCGCCGGCGGAATGGTCGTTTCCGCGACCCGCGCGCAGACGCCTGCCACGCCGCCCATGCCTGTTGTGAAATCCGCCCATGATTTCACCCTGACGCGGATCGACGGCAAGCCGATGCCGATGTCTGCCTATAAGGGGAAGGTCGTGCTGCTGGTGAACACAGCCAGCTTCTGCGGATTCACGCCGCAATATGAAGGGCTTCAGAAACTGCAGCAGGCCTATCAGGCGAAGGGCTTCACGGTGATCGGCGTGCCGTCCGGCGATTTCATGAGCCAGGAGTATGACGAGAACGGGAAGATCAAGGAGTTCTGCGAGACGAAGTTCGGCATCAGCTTCCCCATGGCCGAAAAGGCGCATGTGAAGGGCGACAAGGCCATTCCCATCTATCGCTGGGCAAAGGCGCAGCTGCCTGTGGAGAATGAGCCCAAGTGGAACTTCCACAAGATCCTGATCGGCAGGGACGGAAAGCCCATCGCCGGCTTCAACAGCAAGGTGGAACCCGGCAGCCCGCAACTGACGGGCGCCATCGAAAAGGCGCTGAAGGCATGAAACAGGCCCTGACCCTGACCGCGTTGCTGCTGCTGGCCGCCTGCGGGCAGAAGGCAGAGGAAGCACCCAAGTCCGAAACCGCAGCGCCTGCGACGCCCAACCTCGCCAAGGCGAGCCGGACTGTTGCCTATACCTGCGAGAAGGATCTGCCGATCACGGCGATCCACGGCACCAACGCCCAGGGCAAGCCCGATGTCGCGCTGGTGATCCGCGGCGACGATTTCACCCTGACCCCGACGGACGCCACGCCGGGCACGCGCTTTACCACGCAATATGGCCTTGAGCCGGGCATGGGCCTTGCCTGGTGGGAGCAGCCGGACGGCAGCGTGCTGCTGCAGCAGGCGCCCTTCAAGGAGATCGACGATCCCGCGAAGGCGACGACGCTGCGAACCTGCCGGGTGAAGACCCAGCCGGACGGCGCCGCCGCCAAATAGGCGGGCCGCTTCAGCTTCGCAGAGCTTCGATCGGGCTGAGTTTCGCGGCGCGGGTGGCGGGCCACCAGCCGAAGAAGATGCCGATGCCGGCCGAAATCGCGAAGGCGATCAGCACCGAACCGGGGGAAATCACCGTCGGGAACGGCAGGAAGCGGCTGATTCCGCCACCGATCAGGACGCCGGCGAGACAGCCGGCGAGGCTGAGCATCAACGCTTCCAGCAGGAACTGAAGCCGGATCGCGCTGCGGGGCGCGCCGATCGCCATGCGGATGCCGATTTCCCGCGTGCGCTCGGTGACGCTGACCAGCATGATGTTCATGATGCCGATGCCGCCGACCACGAGGCTGATGCCGCCGATGGCGCCCAGCAGCAGCGACAGCGCGCCCGTCGTCTGCTTGAAGGTGTCGCCCAGCGCGGAGACGTTGGTGATGTTGAAGTCATCGACGGCCGACGGGGCCAGCCGGTGGCGGCGGCGCAGCAGCTGGCTGATCTGCTCCTGCGTCGATTCCAGCTCGTCCTGACGCTCCACCGTGATCATGATGGTGCGGACCGAGCGGCGGAACGGCCCGCCGCCCTGCACCATGCGCTGGGCGGAATTCAGCGGCAGGACGATGGCGTCATCCCGGTCGGCGCCGCCGATGCCCTGCCCCTTCGACGGCAGGACACCGATCACCGTGAAGCTGATGCCGCGCACGCGCACCTGCTGGCCGATGGGATCATTGGCGCCGAACAGTTCATCCGCGACCTTCCGGCCCAGCACCGCGACCCGCGCGCCCTGCCGGTTTTCCATCTCCGTGAAGGCGCGGCCTTCATCGGGGAACCAGTCCTGCACCTGGAACCAGCCCGGCGTGGTGGCGGTGACGGCGGTGAGCCAGTTGGCGGGCCCGGCAACCGCCTGGGTGGAGAAGGCGGAAACGGGGGCGGCGGCCGCCACCGCCGGCAGCCTGCCGATCGCCTCTGCGTCATCCAGCGTGAGCGTGGGCGCCGTGCCGATGCCCTGCGCGAAACCGCCGCCGGACCGGGCGGCCCCGGCGTTCACGATGAGCAGGTTGGTGCCCAGCGACGAGATCTGCCGTTCGATATAGGCCTGCACGCCATTGCCGATCGCCAGCATCACGATCACGGCGGCAACGCCGATGATCATGCCGAGCATGGTGAGGATCGAGCGCAGGCGGTTCGCCAGCAGCGCGCTCCAGGCCTCTGCGAGCATTGCGCCGAGCATCAGGCGGGCGTCTCGTCTGCGGCGACCTGCCGGCCGGCGCCGGCCAGTGCCTCGGCCGTTGGCGGACCATCATAGGTGATGCGGCCGTCGTGGATGCGCACGACCCTGTCGGTCGAGGCAGCGACGCCCGGATCATGGGTGACGATGATCGCGGTGACGCCGCGTTCGCGGTTCAGGCGGCGGACCATGTCCAGCACTTCGCGCCCTGTCTTCGTGTCGAGCGCGCCGGTCGGCTCGTCAGCCAGCAGCAGGCGGGGATCATTGGCGAGCGCGCGGGCGATGGCGACCCGCTGCTGCTGCCCGCCCGACAGCTGCATCGGGCGCGACCGTTCCTTGCCGGCAAGGCCCACGAGGCCGAGCAGCTCTTCCGCCTTGGCGTCGCGTTCGGCGCGGGACCGGCCCGAATAGACGAGCGGCAGACCCACATTCTGCCGCGCGGACAGGCGGGGCAGCAGGTTGAACTGCTGGAAGACGAAGCCGAGCGACCCGTTCCTGAGATGCGCCAGCTCCGCTTCCTCGAAGGCCGAGATATCGCGCCCGTCGAACAGATATTGCCCCTCTGTCAGACTGTCGAGGCAACCGATGATGTTCATCAGCGTGGACTTGCCGGACCCGGACGGGCCGACGATCGACAGCAATTCCCCCTGCATCACCCGCATGGACACACCATGGAGCGCGCGGAACACCCCCGCTTCGGACGGGAAGTCCTTGATGACGTTGCGCACGTCGATGACGGGGGTTTCGGCCACCGGGTGACGATCAGCCGGGCGGCGGGCCGCCGGGGCGGGCGCTTTCCGCGGGCTTCACGTCGCCCGTGATCACCTTTTCCCCGGCCTTCAGCTGGCCGCCCAGCACGACGCTCATGTCGTTGTCGGCCGCGCCCACGCGGATGCGCCGCGGCTCCGGCTCTCCCCCGGGGCCGAGCACGAAGATGGTGGTGCCATAGCCGGGAAGCCTCGCTTCGTCCGGCAGGGGCTTTGGCTGCTGCTGGCGGTTCCAGCCGGCGGGCTTCCAGCTCATCGCGGAATTGGGGACCAGCAGCACATCATCATATTGCCGGACAAGGAAACTGGCATTCACCGTCATCCCCGGCAGCAGCGCCCCATCGGGGTTCGGCACGGCGACGATCACCGTGAAGGTGACGACATTCTGCTGCGTGGTGGGGTTCAGCCGCACCTGGCTGACGGTTCCGGCAAACGGGCGGTTGCCATAGGCATCGACGGTGAAGCTGACCTTCTGGCCCAGCTGCACGCGGGCGACATCGGCCTCGGCCACCAGCGCCTCGATCTGCATTTCGGTCAGGTCCTGAGCAATGGTGAACAGGGTCGGCGTCTGGAAGGAGGCCGCGACGGTCTGCCCGATATCGACGGCCCGGCTGATGATGACGCCGGACACCGGGGCGCGGATGATGGAGAAGCCGAGGTTTGCGCGATCCTGATCGGCGGCCGCCTGGGCGGAGGCGACCTGCGCGGCCTGCGACCGGGCCGTGGCGAGCGCCGTTTCATAATCCTGCTGGCTGATGAAATCCTGCCGCCGCAGCTGCCCGGCGCGGGCGGCGTTCGCCTGCGACAGCGCAGCCTGTGCGCGGGCGTTGGCAAGCGCCCCTTCGGACTGGGCGAGACGGGCCTTGAACAGCTGCGGGTCCAGTTCCAACAGGACCTGCCCGGCCGTCACCTTGTCGTTATAGTCGGCATAGAGTTTCTGGACGGTGCCCGACACCTGCGAGCCGACATTGACCACCCGCACCGGGTTGATGGTGCCGTTGGCGCTGATCACCTCTGTCAGGTCGCCGGTTTCGGCTGCCGCCGTGTGGAAGCGGGCGGCATCCCCCGGCTTGCGGATCGCGAAATACCAGACGGCGCCCGCGATCGCGACGAGCAGCAGCAGCAAGGCCAGGATCCGCCCGGTGGTGAATTTGGGGAGCGTCATTCCAGGGCGTCTCCGACAGCGCCGACCGAGCGGGCGAGTTGCAGTTCCGATGCGCGAAGCTGAAGATCGGCCAGCACCTTCTGCTGGCGCGCGCCCGTGAGGCTGGACTGGGCGTCGAGCAGTTCGGTGATGCCGGCCAGCCCGGCCTTGTAGCGTCCCTGCGCGAGGGCCGCCGCCTCTTCCGCGCTGGCGAGCAGGCGGCGGGTGGTTTCGAGGTTGGCGCTGGCCGTTTCCAGATCCTGGTAACGGCTCCACACCTCAAGCGCGGCCTGCTGGCCGGCGAGCGCGAGATTGGCTTCGGCGCGGTCGCGTTCGGCCTCTGCCTCGCGAAGGGCGGCGGTGCGGCCGCCGCTGTTGAAGAGCGGGATCGACATGGTGACGCCGGCTGTGGCCACGGCGCTGTCCTGCCCCTGGGTGCCGACCGACACGCTGGGCCCCGCGCCGACCGAGACGCTGGGGCGCCGGGCGGCCCGTGCCTGCGCGACAGCCGCGCGGGCGGATTCGAGCGTGGCGGCCTGCAGGCGAAGATCGGGGCGGAGCCGCGCGGCCTCCTCCAGAAGGGCGCGGGCGGACGCGCGCGCGACGGCGCTGCTGGGGGCGGGCGGTTCCGCGACGGTGATGCGGCCATCGGGCGGCAGGGAGAGCGCCGTCAGCAGCCGCCCGCGCTGTGTTTCCAACGTGCCCTGGGCCTGCCGCTGTTCCAGCAGGGCGCGGGCGTAGGCGGCGTCTGCCTGAAGGCGATCGGACTTGATGGCGACCCCGGCCCGTTCCCGCGCGGTTGCCGCGGCAAGGCTGGTTTGCGCAAAGCCGGCATTGGCGTCGGCCGCGCGGGCGGAGGCCATCGCGGAGACATATGCGTTGTAGGCTAGGGCAGTTTCCTCGACCACGTCCTGCGCGGTGCCGGCGAACGAGGCCATTGCTGCGGCGCGGGCCGCCTCTGCCCCGGCGAGGGCGGCCTGACGGCCGCCGAAATCGAACAGCAGCCACTGGAGTGAAAGCTGGGCGGTGGCGCTGGCGCTGCTGTCCGTGGCGGCGGGGAAGCCCCCGCCCCAGCGGCGGCTGGCGCTGACATCCGGGCCGACGGCGGCGGACAGCGACGGGCCATAGGCCGCGCGCGCCTGCGCTTCCCGTGCGGCTGCGGCTCGCACGCCCGCCCATGCGGCGCTTGTGGCCGGCGCGCGGCACAGGGCGATGTCGATGAGGTCCGCAAGGGCGAGCGGGCGATCCGGCACGGGCGCATCGGCACAGGCGGGCTGGTGCAGGCCGGCGGCGGCGAAATCCGGGCCGGTGGCGGGCTGGGCGGCGAGGCCCGGCCCGGCCGACAGCAGCAACGCAACGGGTATCAGCAGGCGTGACAAATGAATTCGTTCCTCGGCACTTGCAGATCCCTACGCGCCGGACCGGAGATTTCCCCTGCCCCCCGGCCAAGTCAAGCGGCGGAGTGCCAAGGGAAGGCTTTTGCGGCAACGCGCCACGCGCTAGGGAATGCGAAACACGCATCGAAAAGGGCGCAGCACATGCCGACTATCCTCGTGGTGGACGATGATCCCGGAATCCGGGATCTGGTGTCCGAGTTCCTGGGCCGCCACGGCTATTCGGTGACGACTGCCGAGGATGGCGTTTCGATGGATCGCGCGATCGCAGACGCCGCCGCGCCCTTTGACCTGGTGGTGCTGGACCTGATGATGCCGGGCGAACATGGGCTGGAAATCGCGCGCCGGCTTTCGACGCCGGGGGGGCCGGGGCTAATCATGCTGTCGGCCATGGGCGAAGACAGCGACCGGATCGTGGGGCTGGAAGTGGGGGCGGACGATTATCTGCCCAAGCCCTGCAACCCGCGGGAACTGCTGGCGCGCATCCGGGCGGTGCTGCGCCGCCGGCAGGAGCCGGGTGCCGAGGTGGCGGCCGGGGTGATCGCCGAGTTCGACGGCTGGAAGCTGGATCTTGTGCGGCGGGAGCTGACCTCTCCCGAACAGGTGCTGATCGCGCTGTCGGACGGGGAGTTTTCGCTGCTGCGCGTGTTCGTGGAGCGGCCGCAGCAGCCGCTGGCGCGCGAGGAGTTGCTGGAACTGGCGCGCGGGCGTGATGCGGACAGCTATGACCGCTCCATCGACGTGCAGATCAGCCGCCTTCGCCGCAAGCTGGACGGGGCGGTGAAGAACCGCGAGGAGCTGATCCGCACCGTGCGCAACGAGGGCTATATGTTCACGCCCAAGGTCACCCGCCGCTGACCGCACCGGCCCCACAGGAAGGCGTTTCGCCCGGCGCCGCGCGGCGCGAGGTTCCCAGCAGCCTGTTCACCCAGATCTTCGCGCTGGTGCTGGCGACGGTTGCCATCGCGCAGCTGATCAACCTGGTGCTGCTGGCGCTACTGCCGCCGGATCCGCCGCGCACCGTGCCGGTGACGGCGCTGGCCGAGGCGATCCTGACCCGGAACGAAAGGGCGCTGATCTTCCAGCGGGTGCCGGTGGCCCCTTTCCAGCCGGCGACCGCGGGGCCGGGCGCGGCGCGGGTGGAGGCGGAGCTGGCGGGCCTGATCGGGCGGATTCCAGCCGAAGTGGCGCTGGACATGTCTGCCGTGCAGGGGCGCAAGTTCCTGGAGCTGTATCCCAAGGCCGGCGGCGCGCCGGTTTCCGCGATCCAGGGCCATTTCCGCGTGGCCGTGCGCGAGCGCGACGGCTGGCTGCTGGCGGAACCGCGCGACCAGCGGCTGTTCGCCACGCGGGAGCGGCAGTTCCTGTTGCTGTTCCTGCTGAGCGCGCTGGCCATGCTGCCCATCGCATGGGTCTTTGCGAGGCGGCTTGCCGATCCGATCGAGCGGTTCGCCGACGCGGCCGAGAAGCTGGGGCGCGACCCGCGCGCGACCCCGCCGGGCGTCGATGGCCCGGCCGAGATCGAACGCGCCGCGCAGGCCTTCCAGCAGATGCAGCAACGGCTGCAGGCCTATGTGACGGACAGGACCCAGATGCTGGGCGCCATCGCGCACGACCTGCGCACGCCGCTGACGCGGCTGGCCTTCCGGCTGGAATCCCTGCCCGAAGCCGACAAGGCGCGCCTGCGGGGCGATGTGGCTGAAATGGAAGCGATGGTGCGATCCACGCTGAGCCTGGCGCGCGCCGACAACGAGCCGGTGAACCGGCAGCGGCTGGACCTGGGATCGCTGACGGAGCAGGCCGCCGACGACCTGGCGCTGACGGGCCGGCGGATCACCGCCGACGCAACGGACATGCTGGTGGTGGACGGCGATCCGGGCGAATTGAAGCGGCTGCTGACCAATCTGATGGAAAATGGCGAAACCTATGGCGGCGACGTCAGCGCCCGGGCCTGGCGCGGCGACGGGCTGGCGGTGATCGACATCGACGACCGGGGGCCGGGCATTCCCGAAGCCGAGCTGGAGCGGGTGTTCGAGCCCTTCTACCGGCTGGAACGGTCGCGCAGCCGGGAAACGGGCGGCACCGGACTGGGGTTGGCGGTGGTTCGCTCCATCGCCCGGGCGCATGGCGGCGATGTGGTGCTGAGCAACCGCGAGGGCGGCGGGCTGCGGGCGCGGGTGACGATCCCGCTGGCGCCGGCGCGCTAGCGCAGCAGCGCGGCCTCCACCTGGGCCCAGAGCGCCGCGAAGGCGCGGGCGGGGGCGCCGCTGGGCTGGAAGGCCGCGATCGGGGCGCGATGCACTGCCATCTGCTCCACCGTGCTGGAATAGGGGATCTGGGGCCAATCCGGATGGGCAGCGACCGTCTGCCGGTGCAGCTTGCGGCGGGCATCCACCATGCTCCACACCGGCAGCAGCCGGGGCCGGTCGAAGCCGCCCATCGCCAGTTCCTCCTGAAGCTGGGCGGCGGCCCGTTCCGACAGGGGCGAAGGGATCACCGGCAGGACGATGAGATCGACGGCGCGGAAGATGCGCACCGCGAGTTCCGAGAGGCCCGGCGGGCAATCGATCAGGATGCGGTCATAGCTTTCGGTGAAGGCCTTCAGCTGTTTCCTCAGCTGCTTTTCCTTGTCGGACCGGGCGAGATCGCCTTCCAGCCGGCGCAGCGAGCGATCGGCGGGCAGGATGTGCAGGTTCGGGAATTCGGTGTGCACCACGAGGCCCGACAACGCCTCGTCCCCGGCAAGTGCTGCGCGGGCCTTGCGGCCCGACGCCGGCTCCCGCTGGAGCAGCCAGGTGGCGGCCCCTTGCGAATCCAGATCCCACAGCAGGGTGCGGCGGCCGCCGGTTGTGGCGGCCGCATGGGCGAGGTTCACCGCCGTCGCGGATTTTCCGACGCCGCCCTTGATGGAAAAGACCGCAACCGCCTTCATGCCCCGTTTATGGGGGTGGGCGACGCAGGCGGCAAGCGGGGGTTCAGGCCGCCAGCGCGGCGGCGAGGCGATCGCGCAGGGCGATGAGTTCCGGGAGGAGCGCCGGCGAGGCGGCGGACGCAGGCGTCGCCACGGCGGGCGCGCGGACCGGTTCGGCAGCGGCCGGGGCCGGCTCTGCCGGGGCGGGCACCACCGAGATCACCGGCGCTGCGGCCGGCCGGCCACGCCCGCGCGGCGCGACCGTTTCCCCGTTGGCGAGTGCGACGAGGTTCGAGGCGCCATGATCGGTGATCAGCTTGCGCACGCCCTTCACCGTGTAGCCGTCCTGGTGCAGCAGCTTGTGGAGCGCGGCCGCGAAGGCGACATCCCCCGGCCGGTAATAGCGGCGGTTGCCGCCCCGCTGCAGCGGCTTCAGTTCAGGGAAACGGGTTTCCCAGAAGCGCAGCACATGCTGCGGCACGCCGAGCAGTTCGGACACTTCGCGAATGGTGCGGAAGGCCGCGGGATCCTTGCCCGGGGCATCTGGTTCAGCAGGAGGCGCCATCAATCATTGATCTTCTGTCGGAGCAGCTGGCTGGGCCGGAAGGTGAGGACGGTGCGCGGCTGGATCGGCACCTCTACCCCGGTCTTCGGGTTGCGTCCGACGCGCAGGCCCTTCTTGCGGAGGATGAAGCTGCCGAACGAGGACAGTTTCACATTGCCCCCCTTCAGCAGGGCTTCGGCGACATTGTCCAGAACCTGTTCGACAAGGTCGGCCGATTCGGCGCGCGACAGCCCGATGGTGCGGTGCAGTTCATCCGCCAGATCCGCCCGCGTGAGCGTCGGCACCGATTTCTGGGATTGCGCCATTCGACCCCCCGACACCTCAAGATCGGCCCGAACGACTCGGACAAGACCTGTTTACGTCGAAGAATGCTAATCAAAAGCGTGGCTTGGCGAAAGCCCTTACAGTTTCGTGAAATGCTTCGTCACAAAGGGCAACGGGACACGCCGCCCCTTGGCAGCGACGGGCCGAGCCGCCGTGGCCCCGTTCAGGCCCGAATCAGCACCGCGCCCCAGGTGAATCCGCCGCCCATGGCTTCCAGCAGGCAGAGATCGCCGGGCTTGATCCGCCCGTCGCGAACGGCGGCATCCAGCGCCAGCGGCACCGAGGCGGCCGAGGTGTTGGCATGGCCGCTCACCGTCATCACCACCCGTTCCATCGGCAGGCCGAGCTTCTTCGCGGTCGCCTCCAGGATGCGGGCGTTCGCCTGGTGGGGCACGATCCAGTCGATGGACTGCGCGGAAAGACCTGCGTCTGCAAGCACTTCCTCGGTAACGGCGGCAAGGTTGGTGACGGCGTGGCGGAACACCTCGCGGCCCTTCATGCGCAGCTTGCCCACGGTGCCGGTGGAGCCGGGGCCGCCATCCACATAGAGCAGATCATTGTGCCGGCCATCGGCATGGAGCCGCGCCGAAAGCACGCCGCGCCCATCCGTTTCCTGCGCTTCCAGCACGACGGCGCCTGCGCCATCACCGAAGAGGACGGCGGTGGTGCGGTCCTCCCAATCGAGGATGTGGCTGAACAGTTCGGCGCCGATCACCAGCGCGCGGCCATGTGCGCCGGTGCGGAGCAGCGCATCCGCGACCGTCAGCGCATAGACGAAGCCCGAGCAGACCGCCGCGACATCGAAGGCCGCGCCGTGCCGGATGCCCAGCCGCGCCTGCACGGTGGTGGCGGTGGCCGGGAAGGTCTGATCCGGGGTGGCGGTGGCGACGATCACCAGATCGATGTCGGCCGCCGTCACGCCCGCCGCCTGCATCGCGGCCTCGGCCGCAGCCGTGGCGAGATCGGAGGTGCGGACGCCGGGCGCGGCAATCCGACGCTCGCGGATGCCGGTGCGTTCGACGATCCATTCATCCGACGTGTCGAGCCTTGCGGCGAGATCGGCGTTGGTGACGGTTTCGGGCGGCAGCGCGCTGCCGGTGCCGGTGATGACGGAGCGACGTTGCATGACGATCAGGCCGCGTCGGCCGCGGGCCCGCTGCCGGGCCGGGGGGCGGGCCTGTGGGCGGCGAAATTGGCGAGATCCTGGTGGATGCGGGCGTTGATGTCCTTGGTGACCAGATCATGGGCGACGCCGATGGCATTCGCGAAACCCTTGATGTTGGCGCCCCCATGGCTTTTCACCACCACACCGTTCAGGCCCAGGAACACCGCGCCATTGTGGTTGTTCGGATCCAGCTGATCCCGGAGCGCGCGCAGCGCCGAGCGGGAGAAGAGATAGCCGATCTTCGTGAGCAGCGACGCGCGATAGGCGTTCGCCAGCAGCCCGGTCACCAGCTTGGCGGTTCCTTCCGCCGTCTTCAGCGCGATGTTGCCGGAGAACCCGTCGGTCACGATCACGTCGGTGTTGCCCTGCGCGATGCCGTTTCCTTCGACATTGCCGAGGAATTCCAGCGGCAGGTCGACAGCGGCCGTGCGGATGAGGGCGGCGGCGTCGCGGATCGCTTCCGTGCCCTTCATGTCTTCCTCGCCGATGTTGAGGAAGGCGACCTTGGGCCGGTCAAGCCCGAGCACAGTGCGGGCGAAAGCGGCGCCCATCACGGCGAACTGCACCAGATTTTCCGCGTCGCATTCGGTGTTGGCGCCCAGATCCAGCACCACCGAGTCGCTTTTGAGCGTGGGCATCAGCGCGACAAGCGCCGGACGCTCGATATCGGGCATGGTGCGCAGCGCCAGCTTGGCCATCGCCATCAGCGCGCCGGTGTTGCCGGCCGAGACGGCGGCCTGTGCCTGCCCGGATTTCACCGCCTCGATCGCGAGGCCCATCGAGGTGGATTTCGCACGGCGGATCGCCTGACCGGGCTTGTCCGTGCCAAGCACGACGCCGTCGACATGGACGATTTCGGCTTCCGCGCTGACGCGGGGCGCCTGGGCGAGCGCGGCGCGGATCGCGGCTTCCTGCCCGTAGAGGCGGAAGCGGAGCTGCGGATAGCGTTCGCGCGCGAGTTCGGCCCCGCCGATCACGACTTCGGGGCCGACGTCTCCGCCCATCGCATCAAGCGCGATGAGCGGGCGCTTCTGGTGTTTTTCTGCTGTCACGCGGCGTGACTAGCCATGGCCGGGCGGGGCTTCAAGCGCGGTTTCGCCTGTTATCCCCCGGTCCGTCGATCAGTCCTCGGAGGCGATCACTTCGCGGCCGTCATAGAAGCCGCAGGCCGGGCAGACATGGTGGTTCAGCTTCAGCTCGCCGCAGTTGGAGCATTCCTGGGGCTGCACCGCGACGAGGGCGTGGTGGCTGCGCCGCATGTTGCGCCGGGAAGGCGAGGTCTTGCGCTTGGGGACGGCCATGAGGCACCTTCTTCAATCAAATGGGCGGGAAGCGCACAATCCTGCGCGCCCGAACCGCCCGGACAGTTGGGAATCGAGCGCGCGGTCTTAGCCAAAAATCGCGAAAAGGCAAGAGGCGGCGCCCGCCGAGGGGAGAATCGGACGTGCAGCTGACCATGATAACCGCCGGGATGCTCGGCCTGATGATCGTCGTGCTGGGCCTGCGCGTCTCGGCCATCCGGCGGAGCGCGCATGTTTCGCTGGGCGATGGCGGCAATCCGCTGCTGGAAGAACGTATCCGCGCCCATGGCAATGCGGTGGAAACAATCCCGATCGCGCTGATCCTGCTGGGGCTTGCCGAACGGGCATTGGGGCAGCCCTGGTATCTGGTGGCGATGGCGGTGGTGCTTGTCGTCTCGCGGCTGATCCATCCGATCGGCATGGCGCGGCCTTCGCCCAATGCCGCGCGCGTGCTGGGCATCCTGGGCACATGGAGCGTGATCGGCATCCTGGCGCTGATCCTGATTAGCAGCGGAATCCGGCTTTGCCGGGCTTGCCTGTTGGGGGCCTGAGCGGCAAGGGGACGCGATGATCCCCGCCTTCTTCGGCCTTGCCGGCACCGAGCTTTCCACCGACGAGCGCGCGCTGTTCGGCGCCTGCGAACCTGCCGGCTATATTCTGTTCAAGCGCAACATCGACACGCCTGAGCAGGTGCGGGCGCTGACCGATTCGCTGCGGGCGCTTTCCGGCAATGCGGCGGTGCCGATCCTGATCGACCAGGAGGGCGGGCGTGTCGCCCGGCTGCGGCCGCCGCACTGGCCCGAATTCCCGTCGCCGGTGGTGTTCGGGGAGGCGTTCGCCAGGGCGCCGCTGACGGCGATGGCCGCCGCCCGCGCCAATGCGCAGGCGCTGGGCGTGATGCTGGCCGAACTGGGCATCAACGTGGATTGCCTGCCGCTGCTGGACGTGAAGGCGGACGGCATGCACGAGGTGATCGGCGACCGCAGCTATGGCACCGATCCCGCGATGGTCGCCTCGCTTGGCCGGGCCACGCTGGACGGGCTGAAGCAGGGCGGCTGCGTGGGGGTGGTGAAGCATATACCCGGCCATGGGCGCGGCACGCTCGATTCGCATCTGGCGCTGCCCACCGTGACGGCGAGCACGGAGGAACTGGAAACCGACCTGATCCCGTTCCGCCGGCTGGCCGACGCGCCGATGGCGATGACCGCGCACATCCTCTATACCGGCTGGGACGAGACCTTCTGCGCCTCGCTCTCTCCCACGATCATCCGCGACATCATCCGGGGCTCCATCGGCTTCGACAATCTGCTGATGTCCGACGATCTGGGCATGCATGCGCTGGGCCTGCAACCGGGCGGCAACAGCATGGCGGGCCGTGCGACCGGCGTGATCGCCGCCGGCTGCGACATTGCGCTGCACTGTTCGGGCGACTTCGCCGAAATGCAGGAAGTCGCCGACGCGCTGGGGCCGATTTCCGACCCGGCCCGGGAGCGGCTCGATCGGGCGATGGCCTGGCCGTCCGCTGCGGCGGGCACTGTGGCCGAACTGGCCGCAAAGCGCGACCTGCTGCTGGCATCGGCATGAGCGGGCTGTTCGCGGAAGACCCCCCGCGGACGGCGCCGCTGCCCGAAACGCTGATCGTTTCGTTCGAAAGCTGGGAAGGCCCGCTGGACCTTCTGCTGAACCTGGCGCGGCACCAGAAGATCGATCTGGCGAAGATCCCGATCCTGCCGCTGGTGGAGCAGTATCTGGCCTTCATCCAGAAGGCCCGCGCCCTGCGGCTGGAGATCGCGGCCGATTATCTGGTGATGGCGGCCTGGCTCGCCTATCTGAAATCCGCCCTGCTGCTGCCGCGCGAGGACCAGCCGGATCCCGACCCGAACATCCTAGCTGAACGGCTGCGCTGGCGGCTGCAGCGGCTGGAGGCCATGCGCGACGCCGCCGACCGGCTGATGCGGCGCGACCTCTTGGGCCGCGACGTGTTCGCGCGCGGCAGGCCGGAAGGGCTGCGCACCATCCGCCAGTCGCAGTGGGACGCCACGCTTTATGACCTGCTGCAGGCCTATGGCGCGCTGAACCAGCGGCCGAAGCCCGGCCCCTGGACCCCCCACAACAGGGGCGCGATCTGCACGCTGGAAGAGGCGCTGCAGCGCCTGTCCACCCTGATCGGCACCGCGCTGGACTGGACCGAGCTGGCGAAATTCCTGCCCGCCAGCGAAGACCCGCAACTGACCCGCTCCACCATGGCCTCTTCGTTCGTGGCGGCGCTGGAACTGGCCCGCACCGGGCAGGCCGAACTGAGCCAGGCCGACGCCTTCGGGCCGCTGATGCTGCGCGTGCGACGGGAGGGCTGAGGCGGCTGCGGTTCCGGCCGCCGCTTCCCGCGATCAGACCGGCGGGCGGCGGGTGGCCCAGGGGCTTGCGCGTTCCAGCTGGTGGGCGAGCTGGAGAAGGGTGAGGTCTGAACCGAAGCGGCCGTGGGCCATGATGCCGATGGGGAGGTTGGACCGGCTGTGGCCCAGCGGCAGCGTGATGGCGGGCGTGCCCGTCATGTTGGCGAGGCCGACATAGGGGCAGAAGCGGGTGTAGGTTTCGATGAACTGCTGGTGATCCGGGTTGGAGAGGCTGAGGATGCCCAGCTCGATCGGGGGTTCGGCCAGCGTCGGCGACAGGATGATGTCGTGGGTTTCGAAGAAGCGGTCGAGGGCGATGCAGGCGGCTTCGAGGGCGCGGAGCGCGAGTTCATGGGCAAGACCGCCGCGTTCGAGGCCCATGCGCCGCCAGTTGGCAACCGCGGGTTCGAGGCCGTCGCCCGGATCGCGGCCCTGGGCGAGGCGGAACTGTTCGATGTCGGCCGCCGTGCAGACGGCGATGTTGGTGATGTTGGCGGCCATCAGGGCCGGCCAGTCGATGGCGGGCTGCGCCGGTTCCACGACATGTCCCATCGCCTCGATCTGGCGCGCGGCGGCGGCGAGGGCGGCGGACACCTCCGGATCGACGGGCGTGCCCGTGATGGGCGCGTCGAGAAGGGCGACACGCAGCGGGCGGGGTGCGGATTCGAGATTGGCGAGCCAGCCGCCGCCGGGGACGGGCGGCGCGGCGCGGGTGCCGGGCGCGGGGCCGGCGAGCATGTCGAGGAAGGCGGCGCAATCGCGGGCGGTGCGGGCGATCGGGCCGGAGACGGCCATGCCGTTCCACATGGTTTCGAGCTTCGGGCCGTGGGGGACAAGCCCGCGCGAGGTTTTCAGGCCGAGAAGGCCGCAACAGCTGGCGGGCACGCGGATGGAGCCGCCGCCGTCCGACGCCTGGGCGAGCGGAACTGCGCCGACAGCGACCGCGACCGCCGCCCCGCCGGACGAGCCGCCGGCGATGCGGGTGGGATCCCAGGGGTTGCGGGTCTGCCCCGTGGCGGCGCTTTCGGTGGTGATGGTGAGGCCGAGTTCGGGCGTCGTCGTCTTGCCGAAGGTGAGGAGGCCGGCGGCATCTGCCCGTTCGACGAGGATCGAGTTCCAGTCCGGCGTGTAGCGCATGGAGCGGCTGCCCATGCCGCTGATCTCGCCCGCGACATCGATGCCCAGATCCTTCACCAGGAAGGGGACGCCTGCGAGCGGGCCATCCGGAAGCGGCCCGGCGGCGCGGCGGCGGGCGCGATGCGGAAAGAGGCGGACGATATAGTTGAAGGCAGGCTGGGTTTCCTCGACACGGGCGAGCGCTGCATCCAGCAGTTCCAGCGGGCTCACCTCCCGTCGTTTCACCAGCTGGGCGAGGCCCACGGCATCCGTGTCGCGATAAAGGGCTGCGATGTCCGCCATTTCTACCTCCCCTGCCGGCCGAGCCTTTCCAGTGCCGCGGCGAGATCCGCGATCAGGTCGTCCGGGTCTTCAAGCCCGATGGACAAGCGTAGGCTGAGGCCCGCGGGGCGGAAACCGGCGAGTTTGCGCAGCTTTTCCGGGCTGGTGGGGATGGCGAGGCTTTCATAGCCGCCCCAGGAAAAGCCGATGCCGAAATGGCGCAGATCATCGAAGAACAGCGGCGCATCCGCGCGGGAGCCGGTGTTGAGGACAACCCCGAACAGGCCGGAGCTGCCGGTGAAATCCCGCTTCCAGATGTCGTGGCCGGGGCAATCCGGCAAGGCCGGGTGCAGCACGCGGTCCACCAGCGGATGCGCCTTCAGCCAGTGCGCGATCCTGAGCGCGGACTGCTCGTGCCGCGCCATGCGGACGGGAAGCGTGCGGAACCCGCGCAGTGCCAGCGCGGCTTCGTCGCCCGACACGCACTGGCCGAGATGCCAGGCCGTGTTGCGCAGGCGGGGGAAGAACTCCGCCGTGGCGGAGACGGCGCCCATCATCAGATCCGAATGGCCGCCGACATATTTGGTGAGCGCCTGGACCACCATGTCGCAGCCCGCCGCGATCCCCTTGAAGAAATGGCCGGCGGCCCATGTGTTGTCGAGGAGGGTGGGGATTCCCGCCGCCCTGGCCGCCGCCGCGATGGCGGGCACATCCTGCACCTCGAAGGTAAGGGAGCCAGGCGATTCGACCAGCACCAGCGCCGTTTCCGGACGGAACAGCGCGGAAATTCCGCTGCCGATCAGTGGGTCATAGGGCTGTGCCTCCACGCCCAGCCGCTTCAGCATGCCCTGCCCCATCAGCGTGGTGGGATCATAGGCGCTGTCGGGCAGGAGGATGTGGCTGCCGGGTTTCGCGACCGTCAGGATGGCGCCCGCGATCGCCGCCACGCCCGAGGGATAGAGCATGGTGCCGGCCGCGCCGGGTTCGAGGCCGGTCAGCGCCTCGCGCAG